>JANWKE010000074.1 GCA_025451535.1 Verrucomicrobiia bacterium | reverse complement strand
TGATTGCGGCCTTTTTGCATCCGTCAAATGTGTTAAACGACAAACACATTTCCGGGCAAAAAGGAAACCTATTTATTATTTATAAATGAGCGCTGACAAACGTAAGAACCAGAACGCCAAATCAACACCCCCCAAGGTTGCTCCCCGTCCGGTCGCCACACCGCCGCCGTACGTACCGCCGTTATTCCGTCCGGTGGACTGGCTGGCATTCGGAATCTCCACCCTTGTGGTTTTTGTGGTATTTTTCCTGACCCTGGCCCCGAACGTGACGCTGGAAGATTCCGGCGAGATGGCTACGGCCTCGCTCTACGGCGGCATTCCACACGCGCCGGGTTATCCCATCTGGACCATTTATACGTGGCTGTGGACTCATATTCCCTTCAATAGCATTGCCTGGCGGGTCGAACTCGGCAACGCGTTTGCCGGCGCCATCGCGGCGGGGTTGCTGGCACTGGTCGTTTCGCGCAGCAGCAGCATGATTATTGAGAGCGTTGACGCCTTTAAGAACATCAACCGTCGCTGGGAAAACCTGATTTGCCTGGTCGCCGGTTTTGTCGCCGGGAGTTTGAGCGACTTCGACGGTTTTATGTGGAGTCAGGCGGTGATCGTGGACAAACACACCCTCAGCATCGCCTCGCTTCTGGGAGTTTTGGTGTTTCTGTTGCGTTGGGTTTATGCCCCCCACCAGCACCGGTATCTTTACGCCGCTTTTTTCATGTATGGCATCTGCTTCAATAACCATCAATCGCTTCTTCCCATCATCATGGGCATGCAAGTGCTGATGTGGATGGCCGAGCCAAAACTGGGACGCGAGTTCTTCTTTGGTAACACCATGATCTTCCTCGCCTGCGAATTCCTGATCAAACCCAGCGTTCTCGTCAACAACCGGACGGTTCTGGTGGTTTATAATGTGATCGGATTCACGTCCGCCCTGCTTTGGATCTGGTTGGTAATCAAAACCAAGAAGACCGCCATCGAATTCTTTCGCGACCTGGCGATGCTCGCGCTTCTGGGCTGCCTGGCGTTGCTTTTCCTCGGCTTCACTGATTACTGGCCCGCCGTCAACAACGGACAGAAGCTCTTTCTGATTCTGATCGCCACCATTGCCGCGGGCGCGGCTTTCAGCTATCTCGTCAAAAAAACCAGCCACCTTTCCAAGGAATGGTTTATCGTTCTGGTGTGCGGCGCGGTTTGGATATTGGGAGCCGCATTCTATCTTTACGAACCCATTGCCTGCATGACCAACCCACCGATGGAGTGGGCTTATCCCCGCACCGTTGATGGTTTCATTCACGCCATAACCCGCGGTCAGTACTCGCCGATTAATCCCACCGCTGGCACCGGGACCACCGCCCTTCAAATTACGGTCAGCTTTTTTGCCACCTACGGCCTGCAACTCTGGCGTTATCTCGAAGGCACCGCCCAGCAATTCAATTTGTTCTATTTACTGCTGGCCTTGCTGACTATTCTGGTCTTTCGCCAGTTGAAACGGCGCGAGCGCGTATGGCTGATTGGCATGCTCGCCGTCTATATTTGCACGGGACCCTTTCTGGTCCTGTTGCTCAACTTTTCGCCCGACCGCCAATCGATTGGCATCGCTGCGCCCCTTTTCGCCCTCGGCCATTTGTTTATCGCCATGTTCGGCGCCTATGGTTTGACGATTGCCTGCGCGTACATGGCCACGCAATACGAGGCGATGCGCAAATGGCTGCTGGTCGGCGGCTTTTGCGCCCTGGATTTTGCCGTGTTCATGGTGGCAGCAAACTGTCAGACCCTTATCGGCAATTTGGATGATGAAATGGCCGCGCGATACGGGTTCCTGAAAATGGTGTGCTGGATCCTTGCAGGCATCACCATTTTGATCCTTCGGAAAGGCGGTCTGCAGAACGATCGTTTATTGTCCTTCGGACTTCCCGGCTTGTTCGTACTGTGTTCGTTGCTGTTGACCATTGCCACCATTTTTCAGGATCAATTCAGTCGGAACGGGTCTCCCAATTTCTTCCACAATCTCGTCCAGGCCTTCCGTCCCGAGCAGTATGGTCTGCCGGTTTATGCGGCATTGATCTTGTTCGGCATGGCATTACTTTTTCTCGGGCTGGTCTGGATGTTTCGCCAGAAAGCCCCGCTGGGGATCGCCCTGGTCGCCTTTGCGACGCTTCCGCTTTATTCCGCAATGACGCACTGGTCCCACAGTGAGCAGCGCAACCACTGGTTCGGCTACTGGTTCGGACATGACATGTTCACGCCGCCTTACGGCATCTACCCGGAAATGGCCCGCAACGCGATCGAGTTCGGCGGCACCGATCCCGGACGCTTTGTCCCGACGTACATGATCTTCTGCGAAAGCTTCGTGCCGCCGGGCTGCAAGCCGATGGACCCGAATTTTGATCGCCGCGACGTTTATCTCATCACGCAAAACGCGCTCGCCGATGGCACGTATTTGCAGTATCTCCGCGCCCAATACTTCCGCAGCGCTCAAAAAGACCCGTTATTTTTTCAGGAGTTGCTGCGTGGCCCGGAAGAGCGCGCCGACAATTATTACACAAATGCCCTGGCACGCCTGGCGGGCACAATCCTGGACGGCCCGCTGACCAGGCGCGGCGCGCGCATCGAAGCACAATGGCGTAAGGAAGGCGTCTATCCTCCCAGCGAAATTTACATACCCTCACCGGATGATTTGCAGAATTCCTTCGCGGATTACACCCAGGACGTCAGCCGTCGGGCGCAACTGAACGAGCTTCAGCCGGGTGAAATTGTAAACCCGGTAACCAATGCCCTCGGTCAGGTGAGCGTCCAGGTGGCCGGCCAGGTGGCCGTGATGAAAATCAACGGCTTATTGTGCAAGGTCATCTTCGACCACAACCCCACCAATGAGTTTTATGTGGAGGAAAGTTTTCCGCTGGACTGGATGTTTCCCTATGAAACCCCGTTTGGCGTCATCATGAAAATCAACCGGCACGTCGTGCCGTCGTACTCGCCCGACGTTTTCCAGAAAGATCACGAGTTTTGGAGCCAATACTCCGCCCGGCTCATCGGCAACTGGATTAACTACGACACCAGCGTCAAGCAAATTGCCGAGTTCGCGGAAAAAGTTTACAAGCACCGTGATTTCAGCGACTTCAAAGGCAGCCAGAAATTCATCCGCGACGATCACGCGCAACAGGCGTTCTCCAAACTCCGCAGTTCCATCGCCGGCCTCTATGCATGGCGTCTGGGTGTGTTACAAGGGGTTCCCACGCCACCCGATTTTCTGCCCAAGAACGAAACCGAACGGGCGGAGTTGATTAAAGAAGCGGATTTTTCCTTCAAACAGGCCTTTGCCTTCTGTCCCTACAGCCCGGAAGCAATTTATCGGTATATCAACTTTCTGGTCAGCCTTAACCGCATTGATGATGCAATTATTGCCGCCCAAACCTGCCTCGATTTCGATCCTTACAACGATCAGGTTGCCAGTCTGGTTAAACAGTTGGAGGCCATGAAAAGATCGTCCCCCGGACGAGCTCAATTTGATTCCCAATTACAGCACATGGAAAACGAAGCGCGCGCCAATCCGACCAATTTCGAGAAGATCTTGAACCTCGCCGGCGTTTATTATCAAATGCATCAAACGGATCGTGTCATAGGACTCTTCGATCAAGCCCTGGCCAACCCGCATATTTCCCCGAATACATTGGGTGTCATTGCCCAGTTTTACGCGCAAACGGGCAATCTGCCCAAGCTCGAAGGCACACTTGAAAGATTCACTACCGTCCTTCCCAATGAACCCGAACCGTGGTACGACCTCGCTGCGCTTAAAAGCGTAATCGGCAAAACCAATGAAGCCCTCCAGGACCTGCGCACCGCGCTCGACCTCAACGCTAAACGCCTGAAACAAAACCCGAAGGCGCGCGACCTCCTGGCCGAGGTGCGGAAAGATCAACGCTTCGATCCGCTGCGCAGCCTGCCGGAATTCCAAAAACTGGTTCCTCCCGAATAACCCTGTCAGCCGCAGCCCTGGCGGGCCTTTGGCCCGCTGTGTCAGCCATGGCACATCCCAGTTGCCGGGTGCCGTCCAATAGGTTAGTTTGTTGGCTTCAGAATGTTTTGCATCAGTATGACAGCATGAAGAAGGCAGATTCACACGCACCGAAAGCGGAAGCGGTACCCGCTGCGCCCGCCGCGACGGAGGTTACCCCGCCCGCGGCCGATACCCCCCCGGAACAATTGATTGAACTCAAAGCCCGTGCCGCCAAGGCTGACGAGCATTGGGATCGCCTGTTGCGCACCGCGGCTGATTTTGAAAATTTTAAAAAACGCGCTGCCCGCGAACGCCACGAGGCCGCACAATCGGCCACGGCAGCGCTGGTCCACAAACTGTTGCCTGTGCTCGACCACTTTGAAATGGCGCAGGCCGCCGCGCAAAATACACAAGCCCCACAAAGCGGGACCGCGGCTCTACAGGATGGCATTGCCATGATTCACCAGCAGCTTAAAGGCATTCTCGCTGAAACCGGCCTCGAAGAAGTGGATGCCAGCGGCCGCCCTTTTGACCCGACATGGCATGAAGCCGTTTCACAATTGGAAACCGCCGACATGCCCGAGGGCCACGTGGTCCAGCAAATCCGCAAAGGCTATAAACTACGCGACCGCTTGTTGCGGCCGGCAACGGTGATCGTAGCCAAAAAACCCGCCGCGTCTCCTCCCGCCTCGCCTGCCGCCTGAGCCATGGCCAAGCGTGATTATTATGAAGTGCTTGGCATTGACCGCAATGCCAGCGACGAGGACATCAAGAAGGCTTACCGGAAGCTGGCCTTGAAATTTCATCCGGATAAGAATCCTGGGGACAAATCCGCCGAGGAAAATTTCAAGGGGATCGGTGAAGCCTACGAAGCCTTGAGTGATCCCCAAAAGCGCGCGGCTTATGATCAGTACGGCCATGCGGCCTTTGATCCCCGCGCGCGCGCCGGTCGCGGGAGCGGTTTTCATGATCCTTTCGAAATCTTCCGCGAAGTTTTCAGCGGCAGCAGCATTTTTGAGGAATTCTTTGGCCGGCACGACCCCTCGCAACCCCAACGCGGTGATGATTTGCGCTATGATCTGGAGATTACCCTCGAAGAAGCCGTGCTCGGATGTGAGAAGAAGATTTCCATTACCAAATCCGTCCGCTGTGAAACGTGCGCCGGGTCGGGCATGGAACACGGTTCAAAGACGCGCGTCTGTCCCACCTGCGGCGGCCACGGCGTGGTGCTGACGTCACGCGGTTTCATCAGTCTCAGGCAAACTTGTCCGGACTGCAAAGGTTCCGGACAGATTTTGGAAAAACCGTGCAAAACCTGTCATGGCGACGGCCGACACGAACACACTTCTGAAATTAAACTGCGCATCCCGCCGGGCGTGGACACCGGTTCGCGACTGCGCTCATCGGAGAACGGTGAAGCCGGCTTTCGCGGCGGACCCGCCGGTGATCTGTACGTCATCCTGCACGTCAAATCACACGACTTTTTCCAACGCGATGGGGATGATTTGCTCTGCGAAGCGCCGGTCAGTTTCGTCCAGGCGGCGCTCGGCGCGGAAATCGAAGTCCCGACGCTGGACGGCAAGGTTGCCATCAAAATCCCGGCCGGCACGCAATCGGGTGCCGCATTTCGCGTCAAAGGCAAAGGCGTCAGGAACCTGCAGGGCTACGGCCACGGCGATTTGCATGTTCGTATCCAGGTCCAGGTCCCAATCCATCTGAACGCAGAACAAAAGGCAAAATTGCGCGAATTTGCCGCGTTAGGCGGAGAAGATGCCAATCCAATTGATAAGGGCCTTTTTGGAAAGGCCAAAAACCTGTTCCGATAAATGTTCGTTGTTTCAGTTCGGTGGGGTTCATATGCGGTTCAATGTGGCAATGGCCGGTCAATCATAAATCATCAATCGTAAATGATTGCGCCCCGTTTTTATCTGCCGCCCGAACGCTGCACCTGCGATGAGCTCCTGCTCGATGATCGCGAGGCACACCACGCCCTGCACGTGCTGCGCGTGAAACGCGGCGAACCGGTAGTCGTTCTCGACGGAGCCGGCCGGGAATTTCTGTGTGAAATTGCCGGTGCCTCGCGGAAAAATGTGACATTGCAGGTCAGGCAAAAAAATGCGGTCCCGCCTCCGCCCTGCCCGATCACGTTGTTGCTGGCGGTGCCCAGGGGAAAAATCATTGAATCCATCATCCAGAAATCCGTGGAACTGGGCGCGCACCGCATCGTGCCGCTGCTGACCGGGCGGGTGGTGACCCATCTGGAGGAGAAGGAACGAGCGAACAAACAGGAGAAATGGCAACTGGTCGCCATCGAGGCGATCAAACAATGCGGCGCGGCCTGGCTGCCAAAAATTGAAACACCAACCACTATCGAAAACGTTTTGGCGCGCGGGACCGCCAGACCGGAGGCTGGTCCTCAGCCTTCCGCCTTCCGCCTTCCGCCTTCCGCCTTTGATTTGTCCCTGGTCGGCTCCCTGCAAACCGCGCGCCGTCACCCGCGCGAATGTTTTCAGGAATTTCGGACAGCATTTGGACGCGCGCCACAATCGGTCGCCGTTTGGATCGGCCCGGAAGGCGATTTCACCCCCGACGAATTAAAAATGATTGAAGCCTCCGGTGCCTCACCGATCTCACTTGGCCCACTGACCCTTCGCGTCGAGACCGCGGCGATTTATTGTCTCTCTGTTTTAAATTACGAGTTGATCCATTAGGCGGGGAGTCCTCTTCCGCTGCTCTTGCGCATACCCGGGAACGGCACATACGGAGTGCGTAATCTACCTTGATTGAACCAGTACCCGAAAAGCCCGACCCAGATGCTCCGGATGGGTGAGAGTCTGAAATTGGCGCGTGCGTGAAACGTCCCACTCGCCAAAGGATCTGTCTTTTACAGCCTGGTCCAGAACTCGTGTAAGAAATTGGGCCTGCGTCAAAAAACTTTCGGCGGTCAGGCCGGCAGATTCGCCGGTGGCTTGAATTGCCGAAAAATTGACGTGAGCCGTAATATCCTGTTCGCCGGGATTGGCCAGAATGTCGTCGGCGAGATGGTGGCGAAAATAAGCGCGCAGTGTTCCGCGCGGGCGGCTCGGCGAAAATAATTCATCGGCGCCAAAGCCGTAATCGATTGTCATCAACCGCCCCTGCTCCAGAATGCCGGCGGCTTCCTGCCACCAACGTTCAGCGGCGGGAGAAATTTCGACCGTGTAACCGTCAGGCAGCACAGCCAGAAGATCAGATGGCAGATGGCCGAAGACGGAGGGTAACCGCAGTCCTGACTTCTGACTTCCGACTTCTGGTTTCCGGACCCTTGCCCAGATGAATTTTTCGCCATCGAGAGCGACCCCCCATTCGAACCATTCTTTCGCGCTGGCGTCCCAGCCGAACCGATGGACCGGCAGGGCATCAAGCAGTTCGTTGCTGAAAATCACGCCGTGCAGCCGGGGATTGGAAGTTGAAGGTTGCATCGGCCCGACGGAGTCTCTCCCCATCAATGCTTGAAAACTGGAAGCCCAGCGCACCTGGGGCGCGAATTTCCCCAGTTTTTCCGTTTGCCACGCCTGTCGGCAGGCGGATGGCTCGATGATGCAGTATCGGATTCGCCCAAAAAGTTCCGGCCGGCCGAGCTGGAACCAGGTCAGAATGTCTTTTGCCAGGGCCCCATCATGCGCGCCGGCCTCAACAATCCTGACTTCTGACCTCTGACTTCTGACCTCGGGCTCCAGCCATTGGGCAAACTGGAAAGCGAGCAGTTGCCCGAACAGTTCACCGGTGCTGACGCTGGTATAAAAGTCGCCGCGCCGGCCCGGATTGTCTTTATTTGTTTGGTAATATCCATAATCTGGACAATAGAGAGCGAGCTCCATGAACCGGGCAAAAGGCAAAACGCCATTCGCGACAATTTCGCCTCGGATAAGTTCAACTAGGGGTCGCATTTTTCAAAATTTGGCGCGGCTCTAGCTTAATGTGCGCACAAGAGAACAGAATTTATGGCCAAAATCGATGCGTTTTTCAACTTGATGTTTGAACAGAAGGCGTCCGACCTGCACATGGCTTCCGGCAACCCGCCCATGCTGCGCATCAACGGCGAACTTCAGCGCGTGGATTATCCCCCGCTCGAAAATGACACGCTCAAGACCATGCTCTACGAAATCGCGCCGGATTACAAAATCAAACAATTTGAAGAAACCGGCGATGTGGACTTCGGCTATGAAATTCCCAATGTCTCCCGTTTTCGTGTCAACTTTTTCAATCAGCGAATTGGCGTCGGCGCCGTGTTCCGCCAAATCCCCAGCCGCGTCCTCTCCTTCGAGGACTTTGAAAAGCTCGAAGCGCCACTGCCGGCGGTGCTCAAAAAGTTTTGCATGCTGAACCGCGGACTGGTCCTCGTGACCGGCCCGACGGGTTCCGGCAAATCCACGACGCTGGCGGCGATGGTGGACTACTGCAATGTGAATCGCAAGGACCACATCATCACGCTGGAAGACCCGATTGAATTTGTGCATGAGAGCAAAAATTGCCTGGTCAACCACCGTGAAATCGGGCTGCACACCAAATCATTCGCCTCGGGATTGCGCGGCGCGCTGCGCGAAGACCCGGACATCATCCTCGTCGGTGAAATGCGCGACCTGGAAACCATCGAGCTGGCCATCACGGCAGCGGCGACCGGGCATCTGGTGTTTGGCACTTTGCATACGCAAAGCGCCGCCAAAACCGTGGACCGGGTTATTGACGTCTTCCCGGCTGATCAACAAAACAAAATCCGCCAGACGCTGTCCGAGGCCTTAAAGGGCGTCGTGGCGCAAACCTTGTTCAAGCGCACGGACAAAAAAGGCCGCGTCGCCGCGTTTGAGATTCTGGTTTTCAATACCGCCGTGGCCAACCTTGTGCGCGAGGGCAAGACACACCAAATCAATGGTATGATCCAGGTGGGCAAGAAGATTGGCAACCAGCCGTTGGATGACCACATCATGGAGCACGTGCGCATGAAGCGCATTGCGCCGGAAGAAGCGTACGAAAAATCCCTGGATAAAAAGAAATTCCGTCCGCTGCTGGCCCATCCGCCGGTTGATGAAGACGCTGTTTAATTATGCGACGCGCCGAACTGGACCCAATGCTGACCGCCATGCTGGCCTCCCAGCCCGAAGTGTCGGATCTGCTGTTCACCGTGGACCGCCCGCCCCAGGTTGAAGCCTACGGCGAACTCAAGCCCGTGGTGCTCGACCCGCCAATTGAGAAACTCACTCCCTACCAGGTTGAGATCATTGCGCTGAATATCATCGGGGACAACCTCTGGCATATTGAAGATTTGCTGCAACACGGTTCCTGCGACGCTTCCTACGCCCTTTCGGACCAGGCGCGGTTCCGCATCAATATTTTCTCACAACGCGGGAATTTTTCGATTGTCTGCCGCCAGTTGAACGCGGTGATCCCGACACTGGATCAGTTGAAACTGCCGGAAATTTTCAAGGAGATTCCCAAGGAAAAGACCGGCCTCGTGCTCGTCACCGGCGCGACGGGTTCCGGCAAATCCACCACCCTGGCCGCCATCCTCAACGAGGTAAACTGCGCCAAACCCGTTCACATCGTCACTTTGGAAGACCCGGTTGAATACGTCCATAAACACGAGATGGCGACTTTCAATCAACGCGAGTTGGGCATTGATTTCGACAGCTACGCCAACGGCCTGCGCGCCGCGTTGCGCCAGGCGCCGAAGGTCATTCTCGTGGGCGAAATGCGCGACCAGGAGACGGTCAAAATCGCCTTGAGTGCGGCCGAAACCGGCCATCTGGTTCTCAGCACGCTGCACACCATCAACGCCGGTGAAACCATCAATCGTATTCTCGGTATGTTCGACCCGGAAGAGCAGGAACAAATCCGGATCCGTCTGGCGGATTCACTGCGCTGGGTCATCAGCCAGCGGCTGGTGCCCAAGGTCGGCGGCGGACGGTTTGCCCTGATCGAGACCATGGGCGCCAATCTCCGCACGCAGGAGGCCATCCGCCTTGGCGAAAGCGAAGGCAAGACCTTTTACGAAATCATCGAAGCCAGTTCTCCTTTCGGTTGGCGCACTTTTGACCAATCCTGCCTGGAATCCTATGAGCGGGGGCAGATCAGCGAGGAAACCGCCATGCTTTATTGCACCAAGCGCAGCGTGGTGGCACGCGGCATTGACAGCCTCAGGAAATCCCGCGGCGACATGAGTTCCACGGCGGGTATGCTGCGCATGAAAACAACGGTTGAAAAATCAGCACCTCCGGTGCTCAAAATAAAATAACTTATGGCTGGCTCTTTTGATTTTATCAGTACCGAGGACAAACCGGCGTTGATTGCCTTTTCCACGCCCGAATGGCTGGAGACCGCCAAGGCCGCCCTGACCGAATTGGGATATAAAGTCCATACCGCCGCCACGCACAGTGATTTTTTGGTGCGCTTCACCCAGGTACACTATCAGGTGGTGGTCATCGAGGAGTTGTTCGGCGCCAACACCATTGACGAAAACCAGACCTTGCAGGCCTTGCAGAACATGCCCGTCAACCAGCGCCGTCATGCTACCATTATTTTGCTCGGCGATTCGTTCCAGACGTTCATGCCCATGGAAGCCTTCAAGCAAAGCGTCCATGCCGTCATCAATAGCGCCGAATTGTTTCTCCTGAAGCAGCTCGTCGAGAAGGCCGCGGCGGATAACGCGCTCTTCTATCATAGTTTCCGCGAGGTTCAGAACCGTCTCTATGCCAGTGGCAATCGCTTGTGATACTCGCAGGTTGTTGATACTTTTCTGCCGCATTCTTAATGACTCGCCTCGACCAAGCTCTGGTTGATCGCGGCCTTTGCGAAAGCCGCGAACGCGCCAAACGCGCCATCCTCGCCGGACAGGTCCGCGTCAACACTCAACGGGCGCACAAACCCAGCGACTCCGTCCAGCCGGAGGATGCCCTTGCCCTGGAAGCCGGCGAAAAATACGTCAGCCGCGGCGGCTACAAGCTTGAACACGCGCTGCGCCATTTCCAACTGAACGTGGCCGGACTGGTCGCGCTCGACCTCGGTGCGTCCACCGGCGGCTTCACCGACTGCCTGCTTCAGTACGGTGCCGCAAAAGTCTTTGCCGTGGATGTCGGCCAGGGCCAGTTTGCCTGGAAACTCCGGCAGGACCACCGCGTCGTGGTCATGGAAAAAACCAACGCGCGCCATTTGACCGCCGCGCAATTTCCCCGGCCGTTCACCCCGTCCGATTTGGCCGTGATTGATTGCTCGTTTATCTCCCTGCGAAAAATCCTGCCCGCCGCCATTGCTTTATTGAAGCCAAACGGCAAAATTGTCGCGCTGATTAAACCGCAATTTGAGGCCGGCAAGGCCGAAGCCGACAAGGGCCGTGGTGTCATCAACGATCCCCGGGTCCACGAACGGGTGGTGAACGAACTGCGTGAATTTGCGGCCGCGCAGCCCGGCTTGAACTGGCGCGAGGTCGTTGAATCACCGCTGCTCGGCCCCGCCGGCAACAGGGAATTTTTGGTGCTGATTGAAAAAACAAGCTGACAAAATCAAACGCATCGGCCTTATCGGAAATTCCGAGAAGGCCGCCTGCGTTGACATCGTCCACAAAGCCGCGCGGCTGATCTCGCGCGCCGGGCGCAAGGCCGTCATCAACCCGGACACCGCCGCGCTGGCCCGCGACGTGGACCTGCTGCTGGTGTTCGGCGGCGACGGCACCATGCTGCGCGCCGCGCGTGACATCGCCGGCTCCGCCACTCCCCTGCTCGGCATCAACATTGGCGGCCTCGGTTTTCTCACGGCCGTGCCCTCGGACGAACTGCCCCGCGCGCTCAATCACGTGTGGCGGAGTGAATTCAAATATGAATCGCGTGCGTTGATCGAGGTGAGCGGACACTGCCACGGCCAACCGGTTTGTGAAATGGCTCTCAACGACATCGTCGTTGGTCGTGGCGCGGTTTCGCGCCTCATCGGGCTGGACGTGAGCGTGGATGGCGAACTTGTCACACATTACCGCTGCGACGGCCTTATCATCAGTTCGCCGACCGGTTCCACAGCGTATTCGCTGTCGGCGGGCGGTGCGGTGATTTTCCCGACTGCGGATGTATTCGCCCTCACACCGATTTGCCCGCACGCGCTGTCCAACCGCTCCCTCATTCTTCCACTGGCCTCCACCATCCAGGTCAAGGCAACCAACCCGGCTCCCGCGACCATTTTGAGCGTGGACGGCCAGGTGGTTGCCGAACTTGACGCCGGCGACGAGGTGATGGTTCGCCGCAGCCGTCGTGCTGTTCGCTTGATGCATCTGGCGAATAGTTCGTTCCTGGAAACCCTGCGCCGTAAACTGCAATGGCGTGGCGCCTACGTTTGATTTCGTATGGTTCGACTCAAAGACATCGCCCAATACGCCGGCGTTTCTGTGATGACCGTCTCGAAAGCATTGCGCAATGAGCCGGACGTTTCCGCCGCGACCAAGGTGCGCATCAAACAACTGGCCCAGCAAATGGGTTACGTACCCGATTCCACGGCACAGGGCTTGCGCAACCGCACCACCAAACAGTTTGGCCTGATCATCCCCTCCATCACGAATCCCATTTACGCGCGCATCGTTTTCGCCATCGAGGAACGCGCCCACGAACTCGGTTACGATATCCTGCTGGCCCACACGCATAACATCACGGCCCGCGAGGAAACGTGCATCCGGCGCATGATATCGCGGCGCGTGGATGGTTTTTTTATTTCGCCGGTCTATCGTTTTGAAGCCGAGGCGCAGATTTACGTGGAATTGGCCGCACGCAAAATCCCGACCGTTTTGCTCGGCTCGCCGGCGCCGTTCTGTAAATTATTTCCCAGCGTGGAAACCGAGGAACTCACCGCCAGCGCCACCGCCACGCAATATTTGTTGAAACTTGGCCACCAACGCATCGCCTATCTTACCGGCCCGCAATCCTCACCGTGGGCGCACGAGCGCTTCGAGGGCTACCGCCGGGCGTTGCGTGAAGCCGGGTTGGATGTGGACGACCGGCTCGTGTTCCAGGCTGGGGGTACGATTGAAGACGGCACCAAGGCCGCGCTGCAAATGCTCAACGAATCCTGCAACGCCACCGCGGTACAAGCCGTCAATGACCTCGTTGCGATTGGCTGCGCCGAAACGTTGCTCTCCCAGGGCCTGCAAATTCCCGGGGATATTTCCATTGTCGGCTTTGGCAACGTGATGACGGCGGAATATTTCCGCGTGCCGCTGACCACCATCCGCCAGCCCAAGTTCCGGCTGGCCATGGCGGCGATGGACATGATGACCCATTTGCTTCGCGGCCAGCCGGTGGAAAGCAAACGTTTGTCCGCCGAACTCATCGAACGCAAAAGCACCGCGCCGCCAAAGACTGCCGCGGCCACCGCGCCGAAGAACCACGCCTAAGCGCGTCAAACCAATGGCAACGGTTCGAATTGTCGGCCGAGAATCGGCCCGCTCCTGGTCTTGAGCCAGCTTTCCAACACGCCCGCATAAACGCTGCGGAAATCCACGGTGTACTTGATGTCGCCTTCGAACAAATCCTGCGGCGCCAGGCTGGGATATCGTCCGAGCAATCCCGCCTTTACCTTGTCGCCGATGACAAATAACGGTGCCGCCGCGCCGTGGTCGGTGCCGCCATTGGCATTTTCGGCCACGCGCCGGCCGAATTCACTGAAGGTCATCAGCAGCACGCGCTGCAAATTGCCCTGCGCCTTCAAGTCACCGACGAACGCGTTGACGGCGTCGCCGAGTTCCTTGAGCAACCGGTCCTGCGTGCCGGCCTGGTTGACGTGGGTGTCGTAACCGCCTTGAGAAACGTAGTAAACCCGGGTGGGCAGGCCGCCGGCGATGAGTTGTGCGATCAATTTCAAGTCCCCGCCGAGTTTGGTCGCGGGATAGGACGCCTGATTTTTCACCCGCGCGACGATGGCACGGATTTGGTCGGAACTGACCTGCGCATCGAGCGCCGTGCGTTCAATGAAATGCAGCACGGAACCGCCCGGTTGGGGCATGCCGGCGGCCAGCGCGCCGATGCTGCTGCCGGAATTTGTGTCGGGCGTAGCATTGGAGATCTCGTTCATTTTTTCGTAGGATTCCTCCAACAAATTCATCTGGCCGGGCCGGAAACGTCCGGGCGACATGAACCGGTAACTTTGCGGGTTGGCCAGACTGATACCAGTGGGCGTTTTGGCAAAAAACGACTGCGGCGTCTGGCCGCCGATGTCCACACCCACCGTCGGGTCGCAGCCAGGGCAGGCGTTATCAAAATAGCGTCCCAGCCAGCCATATTTTTCCACCTTGTCCGGGTCGCTGGCGGTCTGCCAGATTTCCGTCGATCGGAAATGTGAGCGGTTCGGATTGGGATAGCCAACACCTTGCACGACAGCCAGATGCCCGGCATCGTAAAGGTTTTTGAATCCGGTCAACGCATTGTGAAACCCGATTTCGCCATTCAAATTCAGGACTTGTTGCGCCGTGAGGCCGAGTTTGGGGCGCGCGTTGCGGTAATAATCGTTGGTGTAGGGCACGACGGTATTGATGCCGTCGTTGCCGCCGGCCATTTGCAGCACCACCAGAATCGTCGCGTCTTTGCCGGTAACGATTTGCGTGGCAGAATCGGCGGCTTCGCTGTGCAGGGCCGCGAACGTGTCGGCCAGAAACGCCGGAACCGTCCAGCTCAGCGCACTGCCCAGCACCGTGGTGCGCAAAAATTGGCGGCGCGTTTGGAGTGTGATTTCGTTTTTCATAACCTTCGGCGTGACAAGTGACGTGTGACAAGTGACAAGAAAAGCCAGCATCGGCTCTTGCCACTCACCACTTGCCATTTGTTCCGTTCTTTCATTTCACGTTTCACGTTTCACATTTTTAATTTCCTGTCACTTGTCACCTGCCACCTGTCACATATTAAGTAACTTGATATTCCGGCGTGCACATGACCAGGCGGATGGCGGCACGGATGTCGGCATCGGTCAATTTGCTCCGCGCGCCGAGAAAGCCGCCCAGCGCCCTGGCTTGATCGTCTTTGAGCGCCGATTGCAACAACCGGTGTTGCAACGCGGCCACCAGTCGGTTTTTGTCTGTCCGTTCGTCCGGCGTAAGGATTTTTTCCAGATTGACACCACCGACATGGACCCGTTTCCCCGGAGCCGGCGACTGACTGGCGGCCATCGGGTTCATTTGCATTTGCTGCCTGGCTTCGAGGCGGGCCTCGGGAACATCCGCGCCCTGGATGAGCAGCGCCGCGGTGTTGTAACGGTCCAGCAAGGTGGTGGTGGTGATCCAGGAAATGCCGCCGTCCCAGCCTTTCACATTCGGCGGCGCAAACAAATCCTGTCCCATGCGGCGCGTGATTCCTTCACAAATCTGCGTCGGCGGCAAATCACACTCCAGCACGCGCGCGGTGCCGACCAGCCATTGCACGGGACTTTTGACTTGATTGCGAATGATGGCCGGGTCGTAAAACTCCTCGCTCCGGAACATGATTTGCAGCAACGGCTTGAAATTATTTCCGTTCTCCCGGAAAACGGCAGCCAGCACGATGTTCAACTCGTCGGACGGCGGTTGTCCGGCAAAATAATTCCACAATTTGGCGGTGATGAACCGCGCCGCCGCCGGTTGCGCGACAATCCGGGCAATGACATCGTCGCCGTTGAGATTGCCGGTCAGCCCCAGAAATGTCTTGGCGCCGTTATCGTGAAAAAACGGGCGGTAAATATACTCCTGGTTCAGCCGGTCCAGCGACCAGCCGGTCAACGCCCGCGCCCCTTCGGTCACGTCCTTTTCAGTGTAATTACCGATGCCCAGCGAAAACAATTCCATGACTTCGCGCGCAAAATTCTCGTTCGCGTGCGGCCGGCGGCTCTCCGCCTGATCCAGCCAGATGAGCATGGCCGGGTCTTTGCCGGCAAACGTGAGCAGTTCCTGCCAGTTGCCCGTGGCGAGCCGGCGGAACAGTTCGTTCTGGCGCCACATGTAATAGGCGCTGCGCACTTTTTCAAAGCTGGTCGCAAAATGGCCGTGCCAGAACAACACCATTTTCTCCTGAAACGGCCGCGGCCCCTTGACCATGCGGTTCAGCCACCAGCCGCGCAGGTCCATCAGACGCTGAAACTGGACGCGCATTTCCTGCTGATACAGCTTGCGGCGTTCGTCCGGCGACGCGTTTTTGGCCGCCTCGTGCAGTTGCTTTACCCCTTCCGGGTCGGGTTTCGCCCAATCCGGGGCAGGCGTCGGGTCGGCATACTGTTCGTAATCGAGCAGGGTTGAAAGGGCGTCATCGGGACCAAGATTGGCCAGTTTTTTAATGACTGTCGGCGGACCGCCGAAACCAGCGCGGTTCAACAGATGCGCCGCGGTGTCATAATCCCAGCGGGCGGCTGGAAGCGCCTTTAGCATACGTTCTTAAAGACGTAAGTAAGACTGAAAATGTTTCACGGCAGTTCAAAATCCTCCCCCAGCGGGAAGGCCGCCAGCGAAGTATAACACGCCCCGATAGGCGATAATTCGCTCCGGATAAGTTCAATTTCCCGCGCCGTCCATTCGCCAAAGGTCCGGGATTTCATCACTTCGGCCTGATCGGTTAAAGCTTTGATTTTTAAATGGCCGGACTGTTTGAAACGCCCCAGGGTCACGTGCCCGGCAAACCGTTCACCGCCCTGCTCCGTCGTGAACGGCTGGACCGCGACTTGAATTTTTCTCTGCAAATCCAACAGCCGGTCCTCGCCGTCGGTAATGCCGGTCCAAATGACGCGCGGCGAGCGGGCGTTGGGAAAAAAGCCGACGCCTTGGGCGCCCAAAGGCAGGGGCGCTAAGCCGGAACAAACCGCGCGCAGGGAGTCCTGCAGGCCGGTCACGCGTTCGGACGAAACATCGCCGAGGAACCGGAGCGTGAGATGAAACTGGTCCGGTTTCGCCCAACGAACCACACCCCGCGGCGCCAGCGGTTGCAGCTCGCGTTGAACGCGAAGCATTTCCTCCCGGACCGCGTCCGGGACCGTAATCGCCACAAAGAGCCGGAGTTGTTCAACTGAACTCTCGCCTGACATTGTCTCCATTCAACACTTGAAACTTGAAACTTGAAACTTGAAACTTACGCCATGTCGTTACCCGCCGATTACCACATGCACACTCCGCTTTGCCGTCACGCCCGCGGCGAGCCGGAGGAATATGTCCGACACGCGCTGAAGCTGGGATTCAAGGAAATCGGCTTCTCTGACCACGCGCCGATGCCGCAGGATGATTTTGACAATTGGCGGATGAACGCCGACAAACTTGACGAATACGTCGCTAAAATCCGCAGGGTGCAGAAGGATTTCCCCCAACTGACCATCCGACTCGCACTCGAAGTGGATTATCTGCCCGGTTACGAGGATTGGATTCGCAAACTTGCGGCACGGCATCCCTGGGATTATTTCATCGGCTCGGTCCATTACGTCTCCGATTCGTGGGCAATTGATGACCCGCAGAAACTGTCCGAGTGGCAGCACCGCGACGCCGGGGAAGTCTGGACGGTTTATTTTGAACGGCTGGCAAAGGCGGCCGAAACCGGTTTCTTTGAAATCATCGGCCATGCCGATTTGCCAAAGAAATTCGGGCACCGTCCATCGCATGACTGCGCGCCGCTTTACCAAAAGTTTCTGAAGGCCGCCCAAAAAAACAATTGTGCCATCGAACTCAACACCGCCGGCTTGCGAAAGGATTGTCTGGAAATTTATCCGAGCCGCGAAATCCTCCAGCTCGCGTTCCAAACCGGCGTGCGCATCACCTTCGGTTCCGACGCCCATGCGCCGGAGGAAGTGGGGATGAACTTTGCCGAAGCCGTCCAACTGGCACGCAGCGTCGGCTACCGGGAATGTTGCCGGTTTACTCAACGGAAACGGGAATTGGCCCCGGTCTAACACTGGACTTTGAAGCGCAATTTGAAAAACTCTCCGCAGTGAAACAATCAATCGTCACTTTGGACATGGAAGGCGTGCTGACGCCGGAGATCTGGATTGCCGTCGCCGAGAAGACCAAAATC
>JANWKE010000073.1 GCA_025451535.1 Verrucomicrobiia bacterium | reverse complement strand
CGTTTTTCGGAACCCGGCCATAGACTTCGCGGTAAAAATCTTCGACGATTTCCGGGCGCCGCTGCTGCCACCATATCCCCGGCGTCGTAACTTTTTCCCCGTCTTTCAACATGAGAGGATCGGGCAGATTGGGATAAGGATTCGCTTTGGCCTCGTCGGTGTTCTGATAATTAGGGGCCTTCGCATTCATGCCCTCCGCGCCCGGCCGCAACGTTTTGATGCCCAGTTGCCCCATCATGTTACGATGGTCCTGTTCCGCGCTCCAATTCATCGGCGCCGGCAGATGGGTGGTGGCAGGCTGCGCCCGGCCAGGCATGGCCGCGGTCAAAACAACGAAGGTAAAAGCGATGACGGAAGAGTTTTGGTGTCGCATAATTTGCCGGGAAATTTTTGTCCAAAGTAGGTTCACCAAGAACCGGAGTCAACCGGGACGACCCGGACAATACGACTGCCGCCCCGATTTTATTTGCTGAATAATTTCAAGTCAATCGCGTCCGCCATTATTTCGTAGCCGGCTTCATTCGGGTGCAGATGATCACCGCTATCCGCCGCGGGCAACAGGTGTGAGGGGTTTTGCGGGTCGCGCATCACGGCGTCAAAATCAATTACCGCGTCAAACTTGTCGCTGGTCCGAATCCATTGGTTTACCGTTTCGCGCGCCGCTTCATGAGCGGGGCTGTCATAAAAGGATCTGCCAAACGGCAGAATCGTCGCTCCATAGACGCGCAGGCGCCGCGCATGGGCCTGATCGATTATTTGGCCATACGCCACAATCAGATTCGTTGCCACCGACGCGTCATGGCTTCCGCCAATGTCATTGACGCCTTCCAGCACAATCAACCAGCGCACGCCGCTCGGCGAAAGCACGTCGCGATCGCAGCGTGACACCGCTGTTGGCCCCAGGCCACCGCGCAGCACGCAGTTGCCGCCGATGCCTTCGTTCAGCACCGCGATGTCTGCCGTGTTTTTGTCCGACTGTAAACGACGCGCCAAATCGTCCGGCCAACGGTCGTTCTTATCCGTGCCCGAACCTCTTCCGTCCGTGATGGAATCGCCGAGTGTCACGATGGCTGCGCTCGGATGGTTTGCCTCCACGTCCAGGCCGGTCAAAATATACCAATGCTGCGTCTGCGCGGCGGTTGGCAAATCCACCTCCGAAACCGAATCACCCGGCTGCAAATAGGAAGTGGACCGGGAACCCGGGTGCCCTGTGACTGCTGCCGACGTGTCGCCGAAATCAATGGTCACGGCAACGTCGGACAACGGCGCCAGGTCAAAATCGAAAGGATCGGAAACAACGATTTCGCCCGCTGGAATCGTCACCGACGGTTTGCCCTGAAATGTCAGCGCCCGGTCGCTGCCCGTTTTAATCGTGCTCCCGCCCGTGGACAAGGCCAGATGAATGGAGCTCATCGTCACCGGATTTGTGCCGAACGCGTTGGAAAACTTTGCGCGCAGTTTATTTCCACCGATGGAAACCTGCACAATTTGGCGGAGGGTATTGCTGGTCAAGCCCGGCGCCGGCGGCAGGTTTCTGGTTTCCGTTAACTGTGGCGAGGTTCCCCACGTGCCCACCCAGGGGCCCCCTTTTTCCGCTGCCACCATCGTTTGTTGCCCGCAGCAAAGATTCACCACCAGGAGCGAATTGGCCAGCAACGTTACGGCAACGGATGGAACGTTTTTCTTCACAGCTGAATTTTAAGCCCAAGGCTTCGTTTCACATCTTTAAAGGCGGATGGTCTATCCGGAGAGTACCGGCAGCGAAAAGCTGAAGGTCGAGCCGCGGTTGACTTCACCTTGCGCTTGAATGGCGCCTTGATGTTCGTGCGCGATGCGCTGACTGATGGCCAGCCCCAGTCCGGTGCCGTTTTTTTTGGTTGTAAAAAACGGTTCAAAGAGCCGCCCCAGATTTTCCCGCGCAATGCCCATGCCGGTGTCCTGGATGTGAATGCGCAGCCAGCGTGTTCCCGGTTTGCCCTCCGTGATTTCCGTGGCGACCGTCAGCACGCCCTTCGTGTTCATCGCCTCCAGCGCGTTCAGCAACAGGTTCATGAACGCCTGCTGCAATTGCGCGTCGTCACCGCGTACCGTGTCCACCCGGGCCTCGTAACGGCGCTGGAGGGAAATCGATTTTCCCGCAATCTGGTGGTGTAACAATCGCAACGAATGATCCAGCAGTTCATGCATGTGGATGGTCGTGAAAGTGGCCGCCTTGGGCGCGGCGAACCGCAGCATTTGCGTGACAATGGCATTGATGCGTTGCAATTCGCGACTGACGACTTCGGTCAGTTCCGTGTCCTGGTTTTTTTGCACCAGCAAATCGGTAAACGTCTTGATGGCGACCATGCCATTTTTGATTTCATGCGCCAGGCTGGCCGAAAGTGTGCCGAGACTGGCCAGCCGGTCGAGCCGCCGCATGTTCTGTTCAAAAACCGGGGCGGAGGTCAGGTTGTTGAGCACGACGACGATCTGTGATTGGGTGCGCGTTTTCACCGGCAAAATGCTCACCCGCAGTGTCATGGCGCCGCGGCGGGGGAGGGTCGGCAAAATTTCCAGATTGGTTACTGGCCGGCCGCTTTTGGCGGCATCACGAATGAGCTTGGGGAGTGGAGCGGGCAGGGACGTCACCGGTGCATTTCGCAGCCGTTCCGCTTTGGCGCGCAAGTGCGCGGCGGCTTCCGGCGTGCAAGCCGCAATGCGTCCGCGGGCATTCACCACCAACACGCCGCACGCCAGGCATTCCTGCAAAAGACTCGCCGCGCTTCCGGTTGGAAGTTCGCCGTTTTCCAGAGTTGAACCGCCGGGTGACATAAATCAAAACAATTTCTGGCGCCCGCTCGCCCTTTGCTTTTGTTTCCCTTGCGAACAAATGAACGTGCCCATATTAAACCGCGCTTGCGCCGCGACAAACAAAAAAAAGCTGAAATCGCATTTGTCATCCGGTAAAAGAGGCAACGTTTTTACGGCTGACGTTTTGGTTTTCCCGGGTTACGCTGGTTCCCGCCGAATGAAGAATACTTTCGACAACATAGAGTCCATCCTCGCCGACATCCGCCGCGGCAAACTGGTCATCGTCGTGGATGACGCCGATCGCGAAAATGAAGGCGATTTGATCCTGGCGGCGCAATTCGTCACGCCCGCCGTGGTCAATTTCATGGCCAAACACGGTCGCGGTTTGATTTGCGTGCCGACCACCGCCGACCGGCTGCAGCAACTCGGCATTGACCGCATGGTCCATCAAAACCGGGAAAGTTTTCGCACGGACTTTCAAGTGAGCGTGGACGCCGCGCGCGGCATCACCACCGGCATCAGCGCCGCCGACCGCGCCCGGACGATTCAAATCATGGCCGCGCCGACCGCCGTGCCCGATGATCTGGTCCAGCCCGGCCACGTCTTTCCGTTGCGGGCCCGGCCTGGCGGTGTTCTGCAACGCGCCGGCCATACGGAGGCGGCGGTGGACCTCGCACAACTCGCGGGCTTGCGGCATATCGGCGTGCTTTGCGAAATCCTGAATGACGACGGCACCATGGCGCGGCTGGCGCAATTGCGCAAGTTTGCCCGAAAACATCGCCTCAAGGTTTGCACGATTGCGGACCTGATTGAATACCGCCGCACGCGTGAAAAACTGGTCGAACACGTTGAGATGGTGAAACTGCCGACCGACTACGGCGATTTCGATTTGCATTTGTACCGCTCGAAACTGGACGGACAACATCATCTGGCGCTGGTTCATGGCGACGTGGCCGGGCGGGAAAATGTTTTCGTGCGCGTCCACAGCGAATGTCTGACCGGTGACGTCTTCGGTTCGCGCCGCTGCGATTGTGGGCCGCAACTGCATCAGGCCATGCGGCAGGTGGCCGAAGCCGGGCGCGGCGTGATTGTCTATATGCGGCAGGAGGGACGCGGCATTGGTCTCGCCCCCAAAATCAAGGCCTACAAATTACAGGAGCAGGGCTACGACACCGTCGAGGCGAACCAGAAACTCGGCTACGAAATGGACCTGCGTGAATACGGGCTAGGTGCGCAAATCCTCGTTGACCTCGGGTTGAAAACCATCCGGTTGCTGACGAACAATCCGAAAAAGATCGTTGGATTGGAAGGCTACGGACTGAAAATCGTGGAGCAGGTGCCGATTCGCGTGAAGCCCAATCCGCACAATGAACGATATCTGAAGGCCAAGCGGGAAAAGATGGGACATTTGCTTTGAATTTACGTTTTTAGATTTTCGATTTACGATGCAAATGCTTCTGGAAGCCCGCACCGTAGCGCAGCCGTCTCGGCGGCGAGTCTAAGCACCGTCCCGGTGCACGAACCAAAAACACGCGGCGGGACGCCGCATTTACCCGCTGGCGAGGACGCCGGCGCTACGATTCTACCGCAGACCAATCAATTTGTGGTGGGGATATCAAGCCGCCACCTCAAATCCGGCCACCAGCAAATTTTGTGTCCATTCCTGCCGGATCTTGGTTAAATTCCAAGGATGCTCCGCAAGAATCAGCAAAAAAAGATTCAATCGCCCGGCGGGACCTTCGCCATCGTGGCGTCACGTTACAACGCGCGTTACGTGGACGCCATGTTGCGCGCGGCCAGGGCGGAATTGCGGCACGCGGGCGTTTCGGAAATTCAAATCATTCGTGTGCCGGGCGCTTATGAAATTCCTGTAGTGGCAGCCAAGCTTGCCAGGAACGCATCACGCATCACGCATCACACTTCACGTCTTTCTGCCATCATTTGTCTGGGCGTGATTTTGCGCGGAGAAACCGTTCACGCCGCGCACATTGGCGAAGGCGTCAGCCGCGCGCTCATGGAAATCCAGCTCGCCCATGAAATTCCCGTCATTCACGAAGTGCTGCTTCTGGAAAACGAGGCGCAGGCACGTATCCGCTGTCTTAACCCGAAACACAATCGCGGAACGGAAGCGGCGCAAGCCGCCCTGGCAATGGCGCGGGTCATGGCGGGTTTGAACCGTACCGTCTGAAAGTCGTCAAATGCAGATACTTATGGCAAGGATGAGCGCTTGTGAAATTTTTCACATAATTCTTGCCGGCTGCGACCGGGACTGTTAGCTTGTACCCTGTTTTTGCGCTTCAAAGGACAAAAAAGTATGAAAAAATTATTGTTACTCATTGTCGTTGCGATGCTTGCGTTTGTTCCCCTCACGCAAGCGGCGGACATCATTGGTATCATTACGCTTAATGGCACGCCGCCGCCGGAGGTGCCGTACACGCCGCTCATGAATGATCCCACCTGCGGTGCAATGTATAAGAGCACGCCGACGACGCATTTTTATGCTGTCGGGCCAAACCATGAACTCGCCGACGTGATTGTTTCCCTGAAGGATGTCACGGGCAAATCCACCGGTGCCAATCAGCCACCGGTTACGCTGGATCAAAAGGGCTGTCTCTATGTGCCTCAAATTCTGGCCATTCAGACGGGCCAGAAGCTGGTGGTTAAAAATTCCGACTCCTGTATTCACAACGTCCATTGTGTGCCCGCCGTGGCGGGAAATCCGGAATCCAATCAGGTGCAAATGCCCGGCGGTCCGGACCTGACCTATACATTTCCCAAACCGGAGATGTTCATGAAATTCAAATGCGACGTGCATCCGTGGATGTTTGCCTGGGTGAGCGTGATTGACAGTCCGTACTATTGTCTTAGCGACACGGCAGGGAAATTTGTCATCAAAAACGTGCCCCCCGGCAAATACACCGTGGAGGCCGATCATCGCAAGCTCGGCACCCTGACCCGGGACGTGGAGGTCAAAGACAGCGATGTGACGGTAAATTTTACTTTTGACGTAAAATAAGCCGGGAACCAGGGTGACGCTGGCGTCTGCCGGCAACCTTGCCTTTGCGAAATGTCTGGAAACGCGCCTGTAAAAATCAATCGTTCGCTGCATTGGTTTGCCGTGCTGACGGCGTTATTCACCTTTTTGCTGCTCGGCGCGGGCGGTTTGGTCACCAGTCATGAAGCCGGCATGTCCGTGCCGGACTGGCCAAACAGCTATGGCTACAACATGTTTCTGTTTCCGCCGTCCCAATGGATTGGCGGCATTTTCTACGAACACACGCACCGGCTGATCGCTTCCGGCGTCGGGCTGATGACGACCATTCTCGCCGTCTGGCTTTGGCTCAAGGACCCGCGTCAATGGATGCACTGGGTTGGCGTCGCCGCGTTTCTGCTCGTGGTGGCGCAGGGTGTTCTCGGTGGCTTGCGCGTGGTTCTGGCCGATGCCCAACTCGGCATCTTTCATGCGATCATCGGGCAATTATTTTTCGTCCTGACCTCGGCCATCACCTTGTTCACGAGCCGCTGGTGGCTCGAGTTGGAGCGCCGGCCTCCGGCCCGGCGGGAAAAAAGCGGCGCAGGGCAACTCGCCGGGCCGGCGGCTGGCGTTCCGTTGCGCCGGCTGGTCCTGTTCGCGGCCATTTTGATTTTCTGCCAACTGGTCATTGCTGCAACGATGCGACAACAGCACGCCGGTCTGGCCATCCCTGATTTCCCGCTCGCTTACGGAAAAATCTGGCCCGACACCAGCGCCGCCGCCGTACAAAGTTACAACGAACATCGCCTGAGCGTGATCGCAGAAAATCCAATCACGGCTTTCCAGATTATTTTGCAGATGGTTCACCGCCTGGTCGCCCTGGCGATTTTCGTTTTAATCGCGGCGTGTGCCTGGCAGACCCGGCGGCAACTGGGCAAAAAAGATCCGCTGGCAAAACTCGCGCTGTTCTGGCTGGGATTGATTCTGGCCCAAATCCTTCTCGGCGCGGCAACGATCTGGT
>JANWKE010000072.1 GCA_025451535.1 Verrucomicrobiia bacterium | reverse complement strand
CGCCGCGTCCGTCAGCGCGCCGCCAATCCCAAGCACGGTCTGAAACTCCTTGGCCGGATCCACAAATATGCACTCTTGCTTTTCGGTGTGTTGCGCCAAATCGGCAAACTGCACTTCGCCCGCCCGGACCAGCCGCTGGCCCGTATCCTTGGCACTCACGTATACGGTCACCGGCCGGGTCGTAAAATCGGCGGCGCTTCCGTCCGCTCCCCATACCCCGGTCAGCACAGTTACACCTGTAAACAGGCGAGGCAAGATGGTGGAAATCAATCGGCGTGTCATAGTTGCTCAGGGGACCCGAAAATCAAGATTCCGCTGAAATTGTATACGACATTAATTTTACTGTAACATGCCTATTGACAGCAAAATCAATATGCCATATTCAGTGGTTAACTCAGCTTTTTTACTACTAATACTTTGACTTGTCAACTTTTATATTACAATATCATGCCAAGCATCCAGTTTCAATCTCAGGCCAACAACCTGTGGTTTCGTTTGGCAAGTCGACCAAATTAACTGCCTGTAAAAATAATGCAAACCAGTGACACAATTCCTCAATGAAATTATGAAACAAGGCAAGCTATTTACCGTTTCCGTGGCATTGGTTGTGGCCCTGGGCGGCTTTGTCTGGGGTTTCGATGCCACGGTCATTTCCGGCACCGTGCCGTTCATTCAGAAATATTTCAGCCTGAGTGGAGATCGCGGCGACTTTCTGCTCGGCCTGGCAGTCAGTTGCCTCGGCTGGGGCGTTTTAGGCGGCACCGCCGTTGCGGGTTTTTTCAGCGACCGGTTCGGGCGGAAAAAGGTCCTGATCGCCACGGCGGTCCTCTTTGTCGCAACCGCGTTGGTCTCGGCATTGACAATTCATTTTCCGGTCTTTGTCGGCGCGCGGGTGTTCGGCGGGGTGGCTGTCGGCGGCGCCATTCTCACGGCGCCGGTTTATATCGCCGAAATCGCGCCGGCGAAATGGCGCGGCAGCCTCGTTTCACTCAACCAGCTCATGATTGTGCTGGGCATTTCCGCGTCCTTTTTCTCCAACTATTTCCTGGTTAATGTCGGGGAGAACAACTGGCGCTGGATGTTGGGGATGGATGCCGTTCCGGCGGCGTTTTTTTTCCTGTTTTTGTTTGCGGTGCCCGAAAGCCCCCGCTGGCTGTTTGGGCAAGGACGAGAACCGCAAGCCCGCGAAATTCTGTTAAAAGTGCGGGGCCTTGAGAACCTGGAGGATGAGTTGACCAGCATCCGGGCGAGCTTTCAGGAGAAAAAACCTCAGGTCGGCGTCAAAGCGCTTTTCCGCCGGAGAATGGGCTTCGTTCTTTTCATAGCGCTGGCGATTGCATTTTTCCAACAAATCACCGGCATCAACGCCATCTTCTATTATCTGCCAACGATTTTCACGCAGGCGGGCGGCGGCATCCACGCCGCGTTCTGGCAGGCCGTGCTGGTCGGCCTCGTCAATCTGGGCATGACTTTCGTCGCCATCCTGTTCGTGGATCGTCTGGGGCGCAAACCCCTTCTGGTCATCGGCGCAACGGGCATGGCAATCTCGTTGCTGACGTGCAGTTGGGCGTTCCATGCCTCAAACTACCAATTGACCGATAAATCGTTTGTCATTCTTCAGGACAATAAAGTGCCCGCCGATCTGGTTAGCGACTTAAAAAACTCAGACAAAGCTGTATTCACCACCGAGAAGGAATTCATGACTGACCTGGAAACGCAATGGGGCGCCGACCGGCTCAAACCTTATCACGATGCGCTGGACACCGCCGGGCTGCACATTCACGCCTCGGTGGTGTTGTTTGCCATCATCGGCTTTGTGGCCTCGTTTGCCATTTCGCTGGGACCGGTCATGTGGGTATTGTTGTCGGAGATATTTCCCAATCAATATCGGGGTATGGCCATGTCGCTGGCAGGCTTTTGGAATGCGACCGTCAGCGCCAGTGTTACATTTATTTTTCCCTGGGAGCTGTCCCATTTCAGGCCTGCCGGGACTTTTTTAGGTTATGGTTTGATGGCTGTTGCCGCTTTGATCTTCATTCTGGTTTTTATTCCTGAAACCAAGGGCAAGTCGCTGGAGGAGCTGGAACGTCTGCTCGTGCGCCCGGAACGTTCGCCGCAAGAACAAAATTTATGAATCGTAAAATCATCCCGAGGTCGTGGCTGCTGACGCTTTTGGCCGGCGCCCTGGCAATCGGCAGTTGTCCGGCTCAGCCCACCGCCCGGCCCATGGGTCCCGGCCCGGCCAGGGTGGAAGTACGCGGTACGAACGGCCACTGGCGGCTTTATGTCAACCAGGAACCTTTCTACATCAAGGGAGCCGGCATCGAATTCGGCCCGGTCGATAAATTGAAGGAGCGCGGTGGCAATTCATTCCGCACGTGGAGCACCGACAACGGCCGCGATTCGGGAGAGACCGTTTTAAACCAGGCCTTGACCAACGGCCTGTACGTGGCGATGGGTCTGGACGTGGACCACGAACGGCGCGGCTTCGACTACGACAACACCAACGCCGTGGCCAGGCAATTCGCGTTGTTGACCGGCCAGGTGAGACAGTATAAAGACCACCCCGCCTTGCTTATCTGGGTCATTGGCAATGAACTCAATTTTGAAAAGAATCCAAAGGTTTGGGATGCCGTCAACGACCTTTCCAGGGCGATTCACCAGATTGACCCGAATCATCCGACCACCACGGCGCTGGCCGGGTTCAATCCGGAGACGGTGAATCTGGTCAAAACCCGCGCGCCGGATCTGGATTTCCTCTCGTTCCAAATGTATTATGACATCATCAATCTGCCGCGCTATTTGAAACAAGCGGGGTGGGATAAGCCTTATCTTGTCAGTGAATGGGGAGCAACCGGTCATTGGGAGTGCCCCAAAACCGCCTGGGGGGCGCCCATCGAGGACAACAGCACCATCAAGGCCGGTCTTTACCGGATACGTTTTGAAAAGGTAATCGAATCCGATCAAAAGCTGTGCCTCGGGTCCTATGTTTTCTTCTGGGGACAGAAACAGGAACGGACCCCCACCTGGTATGGCATGTTTCTCAAAACCGGCGAGGAAACCGCGGCCATTGACACCATGCAGTATTTCTGGACAGGCGCGTGGCCCGCCAAGCGCAGCCCTGCGCTCGAAGGAATGTGGCTGGACGGCAAGACCGCTTACCAAAATGTCCGGTTGAAGCCAGGCCAGGCCTATGCGGCGAGAGTGCAGGCGAGCGACCCCGACCACAATCCCCTCACCTATTCGTGGGAAGTGATGAAAGAAAGCAAGGAACGCAAGGTCGGCGGTGATGTTGAAGCCATACCCGAAAAGGTGCCCGACGGAATAACCAATCCGAAGAAAAGTGAAATAACCCTTGAAGCCCCGTCCGAGCCGGGCGCTTACCGGTTGTACGCGTACGCCTTCGACGGCAAAGGCCACGCCGCCTATGCCAACATCCCGTTTTATGTGAGCAGCTCCGAGGAAAACATGCGCGCGGCCATTGACGCCAACGTCGAATCCAAATAATACAATCTCTGAAATGAATTCCGCTGAATCCATATCCACCGGCGGATCCCGGCCCCCCGAAGCAGCAGCATTCGGACAGCCGGCGTCCGAACGCCTGTCATTCAAGGAGAAATTGGGCTATGGCCTTGGCGATACCGCCTCGCATTTTGTGTGGGACATGGTCGGCTTCTGGTTGCTTATTTTTTATACTGACGTTTACAAAATTCCTGCGGCGGCGGCCGGCACCATCATGCTGATCGCCCGCTTCTGGGACATGGGGATTGACCCGGTCATCGGCATCATCTCGGACCGTACCCAAACCCGGTGGGGCAAATTCCGGCCTTATATTTTGTTCGGGGCCCTTCCCTATGCCGTCCTGGCCGTTCTGACCTTTACCACGCCTGATTTGGGGATGACGGGCAAAATTATTTACGCCTGCGCCACATACGCCCTCTTGATGACCGCCTACGCGGCGGTTAATATACCCTATTCTTCCCTGGCGGCGGTGATGACCTCGGACACCTATGAGCGCGCGGGTGTTAACCAGTATCGTTTTATCTGCGCCTTTACCGGCCAGCTGGTGGTCACCGGGTTGCCGTTGACGCTCGCAAAATATTTTGGAGGCGGCAACGAGGCGATGGGCTATCAACATACCTTGATCCTGTTTGGCTGCCTGAGTGTGGTCTTTTTTTTCATCACCTTCATGATGACCAAAGAGCGGGTGAAACCGTCGAAATCCCTGGAGGGTTCGGTCGGAGAGGACCTGGGGAACCTCTTTAAGAACCGGCCCTGGATCATCCTCGCTATTGTGGGTGTCGTCTCCTTCGTAATGTTTGCCATGCAGAACGCGGCGATCGCCTACTATTTCAAGTATTACATTGGCAAACAAAATAACGTTCAGTTGTTCAATGTCATCGGCACCATTGCCCTGATTGTTGCCCTGCCGTTTACAAAGCCATTGGCCAGGAGATTCGGCAATCGAAATGTCTTCATTGCCAGCTCCCTGATATCCGGCGCCTTCTTCATTTCGCTCTACCTGCCCGGAGAGAAAAGCCTGATCACCATCTATGTGTTGAACATCTGCGCAAAAATGGCCTATGCCCCCGCGGTTCCTTTGCTGTGGACCATGATCGCCGATTCTGCAGATTATTCTGAATGGAAAATGGGCAGGCGGGCGACGGGCCTGTGTTTTTCTGCGGCCACCTTTGCGCAAAAAGCGGGTTGGGGCATTGGAGCGGGCATCGCCGGCTGGCTCTTGACCGCCTTCAACTACATCCCCAATGCCACACAAACCCAAACGGCCTTGACTGGAATCAAGCTGTTGGTCTCCGTCATTCCGGGAATTTTGTACATGTCCTGCGCCTTGTTTATGATTTTCTACAACATTGACTCAAAGATGACCGACTTGATGAAAAAGGATCTGGACCTGCGGAGACAAAAAGAACCATCCGCCAATTGATCCCCCGGTAATCAGTGCGCTGCTCCCATTCATTTTGAGATGAACTCTGGTCTCTGATTGACAAGCTCGGTAGATTCGCAATGACATGAAACCCAAACTGCACCTTGGCAGAAATCCGCTTAGGGCCCCATGCCGCACTTTTGCGCAATGCCGTTTTTGCGCAAAATGTGCAACGGCATGGGCAAACCGACTCCGCTAGATTCGCACGCGACATGAATTCCAAACTGCACCTTGGCAAAAATCCACTTCGCCTTAATGGAACTCCAATCCGCGGAGACCAGGTTACACTCGATGGCGAGGAGTATTACCGGATTACCAATTACGACCGGATGCGGCCCTTTTTCATGACCGTGGTCAGCGATGCCGATCACTGGATGTTCGTTTCCAGCAACGGAGCGCTCTCCGCCGGCCGCCGCAACGCGGACCTGGCCCTGTTCCCGTACTACACCGACGACAAAATCCGCGACATGGTGGAAGTCACGGGGAGCAAGACCATCCTGATCGCCCGGCGCGGCACGGACCAAATCTGGGAACCGTTTTCCGAACGCGGCCAGGGTATTTACCGGACCCGGCGGAATCTCTACAAGAATTTCCGGGGCAACAAATTGATTTTTGAGGAAATCAACGAGGACCTCTTGCTGATCTTTCGTTACGGCTGGTTCAACAGCAATCGCTTTGGCTTCATTCGCCGGGCGTGGCTGACCAATTCCGGGCCGGGCGGCGCACGAATCGAATTGCTGGACGGCCTGCAAAACCTGATGCCCTGCGGAACCGGCAGTCAATTCAATCTTGAATACAGCACGCTGCTCGACGCCTACAAGCGGAGCGAGTTGATTGCCGAAACCGGCCTCGGCTTGTTCCGTCTCAGTGCCATCCCGGTGGATCGCCCCGAACCGGCCGAGGCGCTGCGCGCCACTACCCTCTGGTCGCTGGGCCTCAAGCGCCGGACCACCCTGCTTTCCTCGTTGCAGCTTGATCATTTTCGTCAAGGTTTGCCGCTTCGGAATGAAACCGATGTGCGCGGCGAACGCGGGGCCTATTTCGTCCGGGCCACGATACCTCTGCAGCGTGGCCAAACTGTGGACTGGCTGCTCGCGGCGGACGTCGGCCAGGGTCCCTCGGAGGTGGCTGTTCTCAACCGGTTGCTGTGCACGCCCGCGCAGCTGGGCAAACTGGTCCAGACCGATGTTGACCAGGGCACCCGGGAACTGGAGCGCATCATGAGCGCCGCGGACGGCCTGCAAAAAACGGCGCGGCCGTTGAGCAACGCCCGCCATTACAGCAACACATTATTTAACGTGATGCGGGGCGGGATTTTTAACGACGGTTACAAACTCGATCCGGATGATTTGCTGGCCTTTGTCACCCAGGCGGACAAAAAGGTTGCGGTTCGGCATGCCCCATTTTTTCGCCGTCTGCCAAAACCGACGCGCTATGACGAAACCGTGACCACTGCCGCTGCCACCGGCGATCCGCAGCTGGAACGTCTTTGTCGCGAATACCTGCCCCTTACCTTCAGCCGCCGACATGGCGATCCCACCCGGCCGTGGAACCGGTTTTCCATTGCCACCCGGAATCCTGACGGCACGCGAATCCTCAATTACGAAGGGAACTGGCGCGACATTTTTCAAAATTGGGAGGCACTGGCGGTTTCCTTTCCGGGTTTTGTTTCCGGCATGATCTGCCGTTTCGTCAATGCCTCGACCGCAGACGGCTATAATCCCTATCGCATCACACGGAACGGAATTGATTGGGAAATTGTGGATCCGCACGATCCGTGGTCCTACATCGGCTACTGGGGCGACCACCAGATCATTTACCTCCTGAAGCTCCTGGAGATTCTGAACCGTCACGATTCAACCACCTTGCAAGGTTTTCTCACGCGCGACGTCTTCACCTACGCCAATGTCCCCTACCGCATCAAGCCCTACGACGCGCTTTTGGCGAACCCGAAGGACACCGTCGTTTTCGACTCCCGGATGGAAGCGCTCGTCCAGCAACGGGTCCGCGCCGTGGGCACGGATGGCAAGCTGGTGTGGGACAAGCGCGGACAGGTGCGCCTGGTCAATTTGACCGAAAAGCTGCTGGTTCCGGTATTGGCCAAGCTGTCGAATTTCATCCCCGAAGCCGGCATCTGGTTAAACACGCAACGGCCGGAATGGAATGACGCCAATAATGCCCTCGTCGGCAACGGCGCCTCCGTGGTCACGCTCTATTACCTGCGCCGACACCTGACGTTCTGTCGTGAACTCTTCCAGAAACAGGCTGATGACCGGTTTCGCCTTTCCGCACCGGTGGCCGGATTTCTTGGTGCGTTGAACCGGATTCTTGAACAGCATCGCCCGCTGCTCGCGGGAACAGTTACCGACGGTCAACGCCATCGTGTGCTCGATGACCTGGGCCGCGCCGGGAGCAACTATCGCCAACGCATTTACCAGCAAGGATTGTCCGATCAGAAAATCTCCATTGCGTGCCAAAAATTGATTCAATTCTTGGACCTGGCGCTGGATTGGATCAGCCATTCCATCCGGTCCAACCGCCGGCCCGACGGGCTTTTCCACGCTTATAATCTCGTGCGGTTTGAAAATCGGACTCGCCTTCCCATCCGCCGTCTCTATGAAATGCTGGAGGGCCAGGTGGCCGTACTCAGTTCCGGCCATCTCTCGGCTGAAGAATCTTTGGAAGTGCTCACCGCGCTCAGGCACAGTCCGATGTATCGCGCCGATCAACACAGTTATCTGCTTTATCCCAACCGGCAGCTCCCAAATTTCGTCGAAAAAAATAACATCCCAACAAAGGAGATTAACCGATCGGCGCTGCTTCAAAAACTAGTGGCCGACGGCAGCCGTCAACTCATCCAGCGCGACATTGCCGGGCGAGTTCACTTCAACGGCACCATCACCAACGCCCGCGACCTCAGCCGTATCCTGAATGAACTTGCCGTCAGCGGTTACGCAAGACTGGTAAAAAGGGACGCGGCCATGGTGCTGGATTTGTTCGAGCGGCTCTTTGATCACGAGTCCTTCACGGGACGTTCCGGCACCTTCTTCGGCTACGAAGGCCTGGGCAGCATTTACTGGCACATGGTTTCCAAACTCCGCCTGGCCGTCCAGGAAACCTATTCCCGCGCACTCCAGGCGGGCGCGTCGCCGCGGCTCTTGAAGCAGCTCGCTGAACACTATTACGGCATCTGCGCGGGAATCGGTGATTACAAAACTCCGGAGGCTTATGGGGCATTTCCCATGGACCCCTATTCGCATACGCCGGCGCAAGGCGGTGCCCGCCAGCCGGGGCTGACCGGGCAGGTGAAGGAAGACATCTTGTGCCGGTTTGGTGAACTGGGCGTAAGTGTTCGCGAGGGCTGCATCCATTTCGGGCCGCAGTTGCTGCGCCGGGAGGAGTTTCTTTCCTCACCAGTCATATTCTCTTACTTCGACGTGGCGGGCCATGCGCGGAAACTCCGGCTTAAAACCGGAGCACTGGCGTTCACTTATTGCCAGGTGCCCGTCATCTATCAGCTCGCACCAAAACCGTTTCTGACGATTGAATTCGCCGACGGTGGGAAGCAGCGTCAGGAAGCACTTGGGCTGGATCAAAAAAACAGCCGGGCCCTTTTCGACCGCGCGGACATCATCAAATCAATCGCGGTGGGGGTTCATCTGCCAATTTGAACCTGAAGCTACCCATCATTGACGGACCGGAGTGTTTTCCGAAAAACGACTCGCAGAAACGCGAAAACGACGGCCGAAGCGTATGGCGAAGTCGTGATTATGACACAATTATACCACCGGAGTCGCACGACAACCTCGCTCGCCAGAGGTGGTTGGTGCCTCCGTTCAGTTCCACATTGCCGCAAAGGTGGACTTCGACGCCGAGTGCCGCCAGCATGGAAGCTTTGATCCGGCAGGCCCGGTGGGCCTGTTTTTCGTTGGGGGCATAAACCACCTGGATGTGATTCGCCTTATGGCGGGCCATCATCTGGTCGCGGCTGATCCCTGCGAAGACGGCATGCATGATGGGCCACTGTGGCGTGGTTTCACGCCAGCGACGCCGGGTTTCATTTTCGGGGAGCTTGACCACTTCCAACACGCCCAGATCGCAATGGAGTTTACCGTCCATGACGAAGATGCGACTCCAAACGCCGTGGCCCGGCTTTGAAACCCCCCGGATGGTGCCGCCTCCCAGGCGGAAGTACATCGGCGGCTGGCGCAGACTGGTGGCGCCTTTGAATCCACCGATCAGGTGGGCGGGGGGAACCGCACCGGAAATGAGCAGAACCCAGACATAGGCATCAATGCCGTTGTTTTTGTAAGGCTGACCCCAGCGCAGGTCATGCAGCGTGTTCTCAGGGGCAAATCCCAGTTCACGCCAAAGCCGGTAGGTTACCAGGCCGTCGAGCCCGGCGCATTCATCCACCTCGTTAAAGTGTGGCACCGCCTCGCCCGGAAACAAAACGCGCCCGGAGTTGGGGCACCTCACCGGCGGGCGATCCGTATTGTTGAGCAATCCCTCGGCCAGATCGCTGGCGGGCGCAAGGTCTTTGAGCCCTTGCTGGTACTGGATGCCAATGGCGGCGCAACCAAATTCCGCTGCGAGGCGAACCGCCGCGATGTACATTTTGCATTGCTGGAGAGTTTGGGCCTGCGTTAACTCCGCCTCCTCGCAGGTGCCCCACTGAAACTTCATGCCTCGCTTAAGCAGCCAATCGAGAACCTCCACCGCCTCTTCGTCACTCACCTGCCGCATGGCGGCATAGAGGGTGGATTGGCTGAGCCGCTCCTTGAACACACCCGTCGCGGAGAGCAAATCGTCCGGAACGATGGCATTGAACATTCCCATGCAGCCTTCATCGAAAGCGCCCAGGATCCATTTGTGCTGAAGGAATTGGCGGGCGACGCGTTTGCCGAGGCGCTCATCCTCCATCGGCAGTTTGAGCAGGCGCAGGTCCTGGACGTGACTCTGGTCGTGCGTGACGACCCCTTCGGCAAGCCATTGTCGGAGACCATTTCGGAAGAACGCGTCGGTAAAGTTCTCGCTCCAGAGTGTGCTGTAGCGGATGCCGGCCTTGGTGAGCGACCCGTTCAGATTGAGCATGCCGACCAGGCCGGGCCAGATGCCGCTCCAGTTGGCTACCGTCAGGACCGGGCCGCGATGGGTCCAAAGGCCTGCCAGGACATGGTGGCTGTATTGCCATACCGATTCAGCCACGATCACGGGCGCATTGGGGTCCATCCGGCGAAAGATTTCAATGCCCATCTTCTGGGAATCAATAAATCCATGCTGCTTTTCCTTGTCACAGAGGTGGGCACGAACGACGGTCCAGCCTTCGGCCTTCAAAGCGCCAGAGAGCGCCGCTTCCATTTTCACCTGTTCCGGCCAGCATTGCTGGTTGGCTGAGAGGCGCAAATCTCCGCTGGCAACGAGGTAAGTCTGTCCGGGTTTCAAGGTTGGCGGTGATTTCATATAACCTCCGGGTGGAATTTTCACTGGTTTTTGAACGGCCTCGAACCACAATGAATTATTCAAATAACCGGTTATCAATTTTCATACCAATACGCCACTGATGCGATGTCAGGGTCCAAACGCTCATAACCCGCCCCGGATTTCCAACCCAGCGCCTGAATCGTTACCTTCAGGTTTTTCTGAAAGCGGATCGGGTCGGTGATATGCCAGCGGTAAAGTCCGAAGCACTGTTCCGGCTGGTAAATTTCATCCGGCGGAATCACCTGGGCCAGACCCGTGTAGGGTGTGGAAAAGGTCACATATTTGTGGGTCTCTTGATTCTCAAAATCGTAGGAACCGCAAAAATAATCTTCCGTTCCGGTGCCACAAATGGTTGGAAACTTCGTGTCGCCATCGAGGTAAAATTTGATCTCGCCTTCGCCCCACCAGCCCGGGCTGTGCACTTTGACTGCCAGATAAGTACCCACGTATTGTCCTTCACCCTGGACGCCGTCAAGGATGGTATAAAGACCTTGGGTCTTGAGCGGAGTTTCCGAACGAAACTGCGCATGGAAATAGCCGGCGTCCCTGGGTACTTTCGCCAGCGTGTAGTCTATCTGATAATATAGCAGCATGTCCTTGTCGTCAGTGTTCTCCATCGTTATCCGGGCCTGTCGACGAAACGGCATGGGCCAATAACAGTTGAACGCGCTCCCCGGATTCACACAGACCGTCAATGAGCTGATCTGACAGTATTTTCCCCAACCGCAGGCAAAGAAATCGCCCACCGGAGACTCGACTGCCGCGTTGGTTTCACCATCCCAATAGAAACGGAGAATGGTGTGGCGCCAGTTGCCCGTCGGCGTCATCCAAATATGATTAATGCAACCCGGCCCCGGGATGTCGGCGAGCGTGAAAGTGGTTCCGGCCTTGATGACCACCGATGGCGAGACCTTCCAGCCTTGGCCCAGCTCTTTGGCCGCCTCTTGTCCGGTGCCTTGGGTGGCCATT
>JANWKE010000071.1 GCA_025451535.1 Verrucomicrobiia bacterium | reverse complement strand
CTGGATTTTGTTATCTCAACGACGTGGTGCTCGCCTGCCTGAAACTCGCCGGGGCCGGACGCCGGGTTCTGTATCTGGACGTGGACGCGCACCACGGCGACGGCGTGCAATCGGCATTTTACCGGCGCGACGACGTGTTGACCATTTCCCTCCATGAAACCGGCCGGACGCTTTTCCCGTGGGGCGGTTTTGAAAATGAAATCGGCGAAGGACTGGGTCTGGGGTTCAACGTCAACATCCCCTTGCCGCCGCAGACTTACGACGAAGCCTTTTTGAAAGCGTTCGACGGCGTGGTGTTGCCGTTGATGGATGCCTATGCCCCCGACGTCATCGTCCTCGAACTCGGGATGGACACGCTGGCGGGCGATCCGTTGACGCACCTGCGCATGACCAACAACATCGTGGTGGAAATCCTTGAACCGCTGCTGCAATGCCACCGACCCTTGCTCGTGGCCGGCGGCGGCGGGTATCACGTCGAAAACACCGTTCGCGGCTGGGCGCTGGCGTGGCGCACATGCTGCGGCGAAGAGGTGGAAGATTTCGGGATGGGCATGGGCGGCGTCATGCTGGCCAACACGGAATGGGCGGGCGGTTTGCGAGACCGGACGCTGGCGGTGACCGCGGAACAGCGCCGGGCCGTTGAACCGGAATTGCAAGCCACCATTAAAAACATCACCCATCATGTTTTCCAATTTCACGGGATTTGCGCCAGTCCCAGGCGAACCATCACAGCGTCCAGCCGGCCGCTCCCCACCGACGAACACACCAAACCAAACCGAACCATGTTATGACAACACTCACTCAACCCGTTTCCCACCCCATCTCGACCAGCTCCCTCATGCAGGAAGGCCGGACGTTCCCGCCCAGCCGGGAAGTCGTCCAACGCGCCTTCATCAACGCCGCGCAATACCAAAAGATGTATGAACACTCGATCAAGGATCCGGACGGGTTCTGGCTCGAACAGGCGACCACGCTCGACTGGTTCAAATCACCAACCAAGGGCCGCAAATATATCTGGAACACTTCGGCGAAAATAGTCGAACACACCTGGTTCGAAGACGGCCAGCTCAACGTGACGGTGAATTGTCTCGACCGCCATTTGAAAACGAAGACGCGCGACAAAACCGCCCTCATCTGGCAGGGCGAACCGGAAGACGACGTCCGGACGTTTACTTACGCGCAGTTGCACCAGGAAGTCTGCAAATTCGCCAACGTGCTGAAATCGCTCGGCCTCAAAAAGGGCGACCGTGTTTCCATCTATCTGCCGATGATTCCCGAATTGCCCATTGCAATGCTCGCCTGCGCGCGGCTGGGCATCATTCATTCAGTTGTGTTCGGCGGATTCAGCGCCGAAGCACTGGCCGGGCGCATCAATGACGCCACCTGCCGCCTGCTCATCACCTCGAATGTTTCCCTGCGTTCCGGCAAAAGTATTCCGCTCAAGGGCATCGCCGATGAAGCGCTCAAACACACGAAGAGCATCAAAAAAGTCGTTGTCGTCAAACGCAACGAGCAACCGTGCAACATGACGCCGGACCGCGACGCCTGGTACCACGATCTCATGGCCAGGGCGAACGCCGACTGCCCGCCGGCGATCAACAATGCCGAGGACCCGCTGTTTATCCTTTACACCTCCGGTTCCACCGGCAAACCCAAGGGTGTCGTCCATTCCACCGCCGGCTACCTCCTGCAAACCGCGCTCACGCACAAATACATCTTCGACGTTCACGACGACGACATCTTCTGGTGCACCGCCGACATCGGCTGGGTCACCGGCCACAGCTACATTTGCTACGGCCCGCTTTGCAACGGCGCGACCAGCCTCATGTTCGAGGGCGTGCCGACTTTTCCGGACGCCGGGCGCTTCTGGAAAATCGTCGAAAAATTCAAAATCACCGTTTTTTACACCGCCCCGACCGCCATCCGCTCGCTCATCCGGCTCGGTGAAGAATGGCCGAACAAATACGACATGAGCACGCTTCGGACGCTTGGTTCCGTCGGCGAGCCCATCAACCCGGAGGCATGGCTGTGGTATCACCGTGTCATCGGCAAGGAACGCTGCCCCATCGTGGACACCTGGTGGCAGACGGAAACCGGCGGCATTCTCATCACGCCATTGCCCGGTGCGCATACACTCAAACCCGGCAGTGCGAACCGGCCGTTCTTCGGCGTTGAACCGGTCGTCCTGCGCGACGATGGCAAGCCGTGCGGCGTGAACGAAGGCGGCAAGCTTTGCATCACCAAACCCTGGCCGGGCATGTTGCGCACCACCTGGGGCGACCACAGCCGGTTCATCGAAACCTATTTCACGATGTATCCCAACATCTATTTCACCGGCGACGGCTGCCGCCTTGACGATGACGGCGACTATTGGTTGATGGGCCGCATTGACGACGTCGTCAACGTCTCCGGCCATCGCATCGGCACCGCCGAGGTCGAGAGCGCATTGGTCAGCCATCCGAAGGTGGCCGAGGCCGCGGTCGCGCCGATGCCGCACGACATCAAGGGCCAGGGCCTATACGCTTTCGTGACCCTCAAGGACGGCGTGCCCGAAAGCGACGAACTCAAAAAAGAGCTGGGCAATCATGTCCGCAAGGAAATCGGGCCGATTGCCGTGCCGGATAAAATCCAGTTCGCACCCGCCCTGCCCAAGACCCGCTCCGGCAAAATCATGCGCCGTATCCTGCGCAAAATCGCCGAGAACGCCGCGGACCAGATCGGCGATGTTTCGACGCTGGCCGACCCGCATGTGGTGGAACTTCTGGTCAAAGGGAAGCAGTAAACATCAGAAACACGCTGCCGGGGCACGTGCCCCGGCAGACACCAACTGAATTCAACCCGGCTCCACCCATGCTGCACAACGCATTTATAGGCAAATCGCATCCGCCCACGGACGTCGAATTGACCGACGCGCTAGGCCCCGCCAAGGCGCTCTGGGACCGGTTATTGGCCGATCTGGCCGGTGAACACAAGTTGACCGTTCAGGAATGGAATTCCTATTCGCCCAAAGCCGGCTGGTCGCTGCGATTGAAGAGCAAGGGCCGAAACATTGTGTATCTCGGCCCATGCCAGGGCGCGTTTCGCACAGCGTTCGTCCTCGGTGACAAGGCAGTGGCGGCGGCGCGCCGGAGTGATCTTCCCCAAAGCATGATTAAACTCATTGGCGAAGCCAAACGCTACCCCGAGGGAACCGCCGTCCGGATTGAAATCATGAAGGCCAAAGACATCGAGACCGTGACCAAACTCGCGGGAATCAAACTCGCCCACTGAGAACAAAACCATGACTCACAAAACTGGAACTTCTCCTGCCGCAAACCACAATCGGGAATCCTGGCAAAACCCGCGTAGCGGCTTTCGGCAGAAGGCCGCACTCTTCAATTTTCCGGAGTTGGCGGCGCTCTACCGAAACGCCGCTACGATCAATGGGAGTTGGCCCGTGATATTTGCCATCACCTTGCTGGCCGGCCCGATCTTCGCGGCCGACACCAACCTGACCTGGAAAGCCGATGTCACGTTAAAGGAAACCTTTGACAACAACGTTTACATCCAGGACACCGCACCCTTACCGGGCAATGTCATTATCGCAGCCGGTGCCGGGCTGCACGCCGTGTCCCCCCTGAAATCGTCCCTGGTAACCACCATTCTCCCGCGGCTGGGCCTGAACTACCAGCCCGGTGCGGCCTTCAACGTGACGGCGTTTTACGCGCCGGAAATTGCGCTCTACACGTCGGCAGAAGACGAAGATTACGTCGCACACCGCGTCACGCTCAATTTCAACGGCAAAATCAAGGATGCCACCTGGGAATTGCTCAACAGTCCGACGTTTATCGAAGGCAGCACCGTCGGCCCGGTTTTTGCCCGGCCCGATGATTGCCCGGCCATCGGTGGCATTCCGCTGCGCGACCGGCGTGAGCAGTTCGTTTTCCGCAACACCTTCCGCGTCACGCTGCCGTTCGGCAAATGGTTCATCCGCCCGGTAGCCGCGAGTTACTATCATGATTTCCTGACCGGGCAGCGATTGAACACGGACCCGGCTTATACCTACGAAAATTATCTCGACCGGCAGGACGTGAATGGCGGCGTGGACGTCGGCTATGACGTGGGCCAGAAAACGTATCTCGTCCTCGGTTACCGTTATGGCCGGCAAGACCAATTCGTCGGCCCGAACGCGGCCAATACGGCATTCACCGACAGTCCCTACGACAGTTCCTATCACCGCATCCTCGTCGGGGTGGAAGGCAGTCCGACATCATGGCTCAAGCTGGCCGCGCTGGGCGGCCCGGAAATCCGCACCTGGGCCAGCGGCACACCGGCGGGCTTCGATCGCAATCGCCAGCTTTACTGGGTGGACGCCATGGCGACCTTATTACCCGACAAGAACGATACCTTGACCCTGTTGTTTCGGCGTTACGAGCAGCCGGCGTTTTCCAGCCAGAGCGTTTATGAAGACATCACCTACGGCGCGACCTGGAAACATAAGTTTACTGACCATTGGACGGCCGGCGCCGGGTTCCAACTTTACATCGGCGACTGGCAGGCGCCGGTTAACCGGAACGACTGGATTTACACCCCGAGCGCCGGGCTGACTTACACTCACAACCAGCACCTGAGCGCCGAGCTGGCCTGGTCTTACGATTTGGTGGACAACAAAACGTCTACGAGCGCGGCGGGCGCCGCCTTCGCCGACGGTCGTGAGTTTTCACGCAACCTCGTGTCGTTGGCGGTGAAATACACGTTTTGAGCAGTGGTTCTGTGAAATCGGATGAATGAAGCAATCGATGTTGCTTCTTTGGCAAAATAAGTGAGGGTGGTCCCCTCTTTACAAACTATGCTGATTTCAGGGTCGTTGGCGATGAGCCAAATTGATTGAAATTCAGCGCCCGAACGGCCGTTGCAGTATTCAATGATTTTAAATTTTTCATCAAAATGAGCACGAGACCGAAATTGACACTGGACGCCAACGAAGGCGTCGCCCACGTCGCCTATCGCCTCAACGAGGTCATGGCCATCTACCCCATCACGCCGTCGTCGCCGATGGCCGAGTTCTGCGATCAATGGGCGTCCGAGGGCAAAAAAAATCTCTGGGGCACCATCCCCTCCATCGTGGAATTGCAGAGCGAAGGCGGAGCCGTCGGCGCGGTGCACGGCATGTTGCAGACCGGTTCCATGGCCACCACGTTCACGGCGTCGCAGGGCCTGCTGTTGATGATTCCCAATATGTTCAAGATCGCGGGCGAATTACTGCCCACGGTCTTCCATGTCACCGCCCGCGCGGTGGCGACCCATGCGCTATCCATTTTCGGCGATCACAGCGACATCATGGCCATGCGCACGACCGGCTGGGCGATGCTCGGCTCGGCCAGTGTGCAGGAAGCGCCGGATTTCGCGCTGATTGCGCAGGCGGCCACGCTGCGGTCACGGATCCCTTTCGTGCATTTCTTCGACGGTTTCCGCACGTCGCACGAGGTGCAGAAGATTGAGATGCTGACCGAGGCGGATTTGCGCGCGTTGATTGACGACAAGCTGCTGGCGGAAAATCGCGCGCGGGCGATGTCGCCCGACCATCCGGTGCTGCGCGGCACGGCGCAAAACCCCGACGCGTTCTTCCAGGCCCGCGAGGCGTGCAATCCGTTTTATGACGCCTGCCCGGACATTGTGCAACAGGCGATGGATGATTTTGCGAAACAGGTCGGCCGCGCCTACAAGTTGTTCGAATACGTTGGCGCGCCGGACGCGGAACACGTAGTCGTGCTCATGGGCTCAGGCTGCGAAGCGGCGCATGAAACCGTCGAATATTTGAACGCGCACGGCGCGAAACTCGGCCTGGTGAAGGTGCGCCTGTACCGGCCGTTTGACGGCAAGCGCTTTGTGGAGGCGCTCCCGCGTTCGGTCAAGTCCATCGCGGTCCTGGATCGCACCAAGGAACCCGGCGCGGCGGGCGAACCGCTGTATCAGGATTGCGTCGCGGCGGTCCTCGAAGGCATGGCCAACAGCTGGGGCAATTTGAAATGGCTGCCCAAAGTGGTCGGCGGACGTTACGGCTTGTCGTCGAAGGAATTCACACCGGCCATGGTCAAGGCCGTGTACGACAATCTCGCTGCCGCCAAACCCAAGACCCATTTCACCGTCGGCATCACCGACGACGTCTCCCACTCCAGCCTGCCGGTGGATCACAACTTTTCGACCGAACCCGACGACGTGATTCGCGCGCTGTTTTACGGTCTGGGCGCGGACGGCACCGTGGGCGCGAACAAAAATTCCATCAAGATCATCGGCGAGGGCACCGAAAACTTTGCGCAAGGTTATTTCGTCTATGATTCCAAGAAATCCGGCAGCATGACGGTTTCGCACCTGCGGTTCGGGCCGGAACCGATTCGCTCGACGTATTTGATTTCGCGGGCGAACTTCGTGGCCTGCCACCTGCCGATGTTTCTGGAGAAATTCGACATGGTCAAACCCCTGGTGCCCGGCGGCACGTTCCTGCTCAACACGCCCTACGCGAAGGACGAAATCTGGTCCAAACTGCCGACGCCGGTGCAGGAATCGCTCATCGCCAAGAAGGCGAAGTTTTACGTCATTGACGCGACGAAAGTGGCGCGGGCCAGCGGCATGGGCGGCCGCATCAACACCATCATGCAGGTTTGTTTCTTCGCGCTGTCCGGCGTGCTGCCGCGCGACAAAGCCATCGAAGCCATCAAGTATTCCATCAAGAAAACCTACGGCAAAAAAGGCGAGGAAGTCGTGGCCATGAACCTCAAGGCCGTGGACAATACACTCGAACATTTGCACGAAGTGCCGGTGGTCAGAAGTGTCAACGGCAGCGGCGACCTGCTCCCGCCGATCTCGCCCAACGCGCCGCAGTTCGTCAAGGACGTGCTGGGCCGGCTCACCGCCGGCGAAGGCGACGAATTGCCCGTCAGCGCATTTCCGGTGGACGGCACGTTCCCCACCGGCACCGCCCAATACGAAAAACGCAATCTGGCGCTGGACATCCCGGTCTGGGACGAAAAAGTCTGCATCCAATGCCTGAAATGCGTCGCGATTTGTCCGCACGCGACCATTCGCGCCAAGGTTTACGAACCGGCGGCCCTGGCCAATGCGCCCAAAACGTTCAAAAGCACGGACAGCCGCAATCCCGAGTTCAAGGGTTGGAAATTCACACTGCAGGTCGCCGCGGAGGATTGCACCGGCTGTTCGTTGTGCGTGGACATCTGCCCGGCGCGCAACAAGACGGAAACCAAGCTCAAAGCCATCAACATGCGGCCGCAGGCGCCGCTGCGGTTGCCGGAACATGAGAACTGGAATTTCTTCCTCGGCCTGCCCGAGCTGGACCGGCGCAAGGTCAAGACAACGCAATTGCGCCAGCAACAGCTCCTGCGGCCCCTGTTCGAATTCAGTGGCGCGTGCGCCGGTTGCGGCGAGACACCCTACCTTAAAATGCTGTCGCAACTTTTCGGCGACCTCGCCATCATTGCCAACGCCACCGGTTGCTCCTCGATTTACGGCGGCAACCTGCCGACGACGCCTTACGCAAAGAACGCCGAGGGTCGTGGTCCGGCCTGGTGCAATTCCCTGTTCGAGGACAACGCGGAGTTCGGTCTCGGTTTCCGGGTCTCGATTGACAAACAAAAGGAGTTTGCGACCGAACTGGTCAAGCAGCTCGCCCCGCAACTGGGCGACGACCTCGTGAACGGCATTGTGAATGCCGATCAATCCGACGAAGCCGGCATTTTCGAACAACGCGAGCGCGTGACTGCCTTGAAGGCAAAATTGCCGAAGCTCGATTTGCCGGCAGCGAAACTGCTGCTTGGCCTCGCCGATCAACTGGTAAAGAAAAGCGTGTGGATTGTCGGCGGCGACGGCTGGGCTTACGACATCGGTTACGGCGGGTTGGACCACGTGCTGGCCAGCGGACGCAACGTGAACGTGCTGGTGCTCGATACGGAGGTTTATTCCAACACCGGCGGGCAGATGTCCAAATCCACGCCCCGCGGCGCGGTGGCGAAGTTTGCGGCCGGCGGCAAGGCGATGGGCAAGAAAGATCTCGGCCTGATTGCCATGACCTATGGCCACATCTACGTGGCGAGTGTGGCGCTGGGCGCGAAGGACGAACAGGCGCTGAAAGCGTTTGTGGAAGCAGAGTCTTATCCCGGCCCGTCGCTCATCATCGCGTATAGTCATTGCATCGCGCACGGCGTCGCGATTGACATGGGCGTGGGCGCACGCCAGCAAAAGCTCGCGGTGGATTCCGGCCAATGGCTGCTTTACCGGTTCGACCCGCGCCGCACCGAGCGCGGTGAAAATCCGTTGCAACTCGATTCCCTGGCGGCAAAGGCGAAAGTCCAGGACTTCCTGCTATCAGAAAACCGTTTCAAGATGCTCACCAAGAGCAAGCCGGAGGATGCCAAACTTTTGTTTGCCCGCGCGCAGGCCGACGCCGACCGCCGCTTTCAATTTTACCAGTTCCTGAGCGGGCGCGATCTGAAGACCAACGGCAACGGGCAGGCGGCGACGCCGAAACCCGCGGCTACGGCGGATCAACAACCGTGAGCCATTTATGATTTATGATTTGATGATTTACGATTTCAAGATCGGTGAGAACGCCGGCAAATCATCAATCATAAATCGTAAGTCATAAATAAAAGCTATGAACCTGACCACCACCTATCTCGGCCTGAAACTGCGGACACCGCTCGTCGCGGCGGCCTCACCGCTGTCGGAGGAAATTGACAACGTCAAACGGATGGAAGACGCGGGTGCCTCGGCGGTGGTGCTGCATTCCCTGTTCGAAGAGCAACTGCGCCTGGACCGCGCCGAACTGGCGCACCATCTTGAGCAAGGGACCGAAAGTTTCGCGGAAGCGCTCACTTATTTTCCCGAGCCGGAGGAATTTTGTCTCGGTCCCGAGGAATACCTCCATCATGTTGCCAAGGCCAAAAAAGCGACGCGCATCCCGATCATTGCGAGTCTGAACTGTTCCTCGACCGGCGGCTGGACCAAATATGCCCGACAGATTGAGCAGACCGGCGCCGACGCGCTGGAATTGAACATCTATTATATCCCGACGGATTGCACCCTGTCAGCCGCCCGGGTCGAGCAAACCTATCTGGACATCCTCAAGGCCGTGAAATCCGAGGTAAAGATTCCCGTCGCCGTCAAGCTCAGCCCGTTCTTCAGCAATTTTGCATACATGGCCAAACGGCTCGACGAAGCGGGTGCGGACGGCCTGGTGCTGTTCAACCGCTTTTACCAGCCGGACATTGATCTGGAAACGCTGGAAGTAAAACCGAACATCCTGCTCAGCACGCCGATGGCCATGCGCCTGCCCTTGCGCTGGGTGGCCATTCTTTACCTCCGCCTCAACGCCAGTCTGGCGGCGACCAGCGGCCTGCATCGCGCCACCGACGTGTTGAAGATGCTCATGGCGGGCGCGGATGCAACCATGCTTTGTTCCGTGCTCATCCGGCACGGTGTCCAGCAGATCGGCGTGATTGAGCGGGAACTGGTCGCGTGGATGGAAGAACACGAATACGAATCCGTGACCCAGCTCAAAGGCAGTCTCAGCCAGAAAAACTGCGCCGACCCGGCCACGTTCGAGCGGGCGCAATACATGCGGGCCATTTCAACCTATCCCCTGCCCTCGCTGAATCGCTGACTCCAAATCCGGGACGTGAGCTTGATTCGGCCGCGATTCCAACGGGCGGTTCTGCCAGCTGTACAAAAGTTACGGTTAGTCTAACTGGTTCGTGCTTTTGGTTTTTAAGACTCGCCAACCAAGCCAGCAGCCCGAAAGTTGAAGCAGTAAAAGGAGCGTCGCGCTCACCCGATACGGCGTTGTCCATTCGCCGGCAGCCATCCGGAATACGTTATCCGGACTGTTGCTCAAAAAATGCGCATAGCCACCGATCGTCAATCCCAGCCCGAACGGAACGAGCAGGAACCAGCCCGTCAGCCGGGCAAATTGCGGCCACGGTACAACCAGGGCCGTCAGGGGCAGAAGATTGATAAGGACGCTGAACAGGACCACCTGTCCGATGCTGAGCGCGCCGCGAAGCTGCGCCAGCACCATGAGATGCCAGACGACGGTCAACGTATGACCCACCACGATGCCAACGCCGATGAGCGGAATCCTTTTCATCACGAATCAACCAACTTGCCGCCATCACTGATAAAATCAAGGGACAGCAGGAAAGGGTTTGAAATTCCGTGTTGTGGCCAGGCTGGTCCGGTTGATCGCCGGTTTATGGGTGGCCTGATTAAAAGGCGCGTTCCCCCCGGCTACTTCACGATTGAACCTGCGGCACGGCGGCGTTTGAGCAGGAAGATGACGCCGATGGCCAGGACAAACGCGGCCAGGAGCGGCAGCAACCGGCCCGGCGTACCAAGAATCTCGAAGTCGCGGCCTGCAACATACGTCGGGCACGCAATTCCTTTTTGCGCCAGCAATGCCAGGGTCGCTTCATCCACACTGGCGGAATACCTGGCCAGCTTGCCACCTTTCCGGGCTTCAACATCGAACGATTGATACGTGTCGGGTGACTCGTGCCAAAGGGAGCGATAATGTTCCACCAGGATGCTTACGCGCAGTTCGCCGGGAGTGCTTTGGTTGATCAGGTCACGGAGTTCGGCCGATGACAGGTGCCCAATGTTGTGACCCATATCGGTATAACAAAAAACGAGGAGGCCGGCGGCGGCGACCGTCAGGAACACAACCAGGCGCCGTGAAATCCTCAGGGCGGGGCCGGGCTGGAGGTTTTCGACCGGTTGGGTAATCAGCGCCGTGTCGTTGGCATCGGAATGCGACCGGTTACGGCGGCGTTGCCAGGCCCAAAACAGGAGTGAGGCCGGCACCAGCGGATAGGCCAGCCCCAGCCAAACCGTCATGACCGAAAGAAATCCGGCACGGGCCTGTTCATGCAAAAACGGGGTGACCCCGAAGGTCAGGAGCAATGGTAGAAAGAGAAAAAGGACGAGGCCGCCGCCGAAGATGCGCCAGAATTTGGCCGCAGACTTGCGCTGCTGCGGAAGGCCGGTCGCGTCCCGGCCCAGTTTATATCCAAAGAGCGTACCCAGCGTGGCCGGGATCGCAATCAGGCCGGCAAAGAAACCGATGCCTTTTAGAAAACCAACCAGGCCGGTAGCTTGGCCGGTCGCGCTTTTGGTCGTAGCCATCCCCATGATGGCGCCTTTGGCCGTGGTCGTTGCCGCCACCATCGGCAATACGGCAATCACCGCCACCGCGAAGGTGTCCGCCGGTCCCGAACGGCGCAGGCCGTTCTGAACCACTTTCGCCACCCGCTCATTCAGCAACGCCCGGCCGCGCGAGAGACGCTGCCGCACCGCCTCTTCGGAAAGTTCCAGCACGTCGGCCACCTGCGGAATGGACTCATTCTGGCGATAAAAAAGCACCATCGGCTCGCGGTAAACTTCCGGCAAACCCGACAGGACGCGCCAAAGAATGGTTTCTTCCTCCTTGCTGATGGCCTGTTCGTCGGGTTCATCGGCGGTGGCAGCCGGTTCCGTCCCCTCCTCCAGCAGTTTGGCATCGGCGAGCGGATTGCGGGTGTGCTGGCGAAAGGCGTTATGGATGAGGTTGCGGGCGATGCCATAGAGCCAGGCCCTGAACCGCGCCGGTTCCTGCAAACTGCCGAGCCGTCGCCACGCGGTAATGAAAATCTCCTGCGCGATGTCCTCGCTGCGCCCGACATTGCCACAGGCACTGTAAGCGAGGGCACAGATGGAAGATTGATAACGGGCGACAATCCGGCCAAAGGCATCGCGGTCACCGGCCAGGCTCATTTCCACCAGGGATACGTCACTCCGCATCTCCGGTTCCATGGTAAAATTTGTTTTCATGCTCACCTAGATAGTGGCCTGACAAGTGAAATTGTGACATGAAATTGGAAACTGGCATTTTACATCTTTTGGCAAAAACCCGATGGCTTTTGCTAAAAGACCGCGAAAAGAGCATTTCTCATCTTCCACACCTGAAGGGTTCAGCCGCAAAATCCCCATTTCATCTGTATTCCCTCTATGGCTAAATGGAATCGTCATGGATGTGAAGGCATTGCCCAGGGGATTCGGCGAACCCATCGTGGTGGTTTTGTTGCTCCTGTTTCTGGCATGCGGCGGTTGTACGTCGCCCCGCGCCATTGCCGATCAGACACTGCAGGCGCCGAATCGGCGTATTATTGTGCCCGGTTTTTTCCAGCAGTTGGGCACGGCCCTGGACACCAATTTTCCGGTCGAGCGGATTTCCGTCGGCCCGCCGCCCGCCACGTTGGATTTGATGGTGATGGAACCGGGAGATTACCACGTCAGACTGAATTCAACCTTCACCGAGATTCCGCCGCCCGGCCCACGAATGCGTCCGCGTTACGATTTCAATTTCACCTTTGATCTGTCGCATTTCACCCGACGACCGAAACCCGCTCCGGACAACGTTCGCGGCACCATTTTTTTGCTGCACGGTTACGGTTTGGACAAGGAGGCCATGATGCCCTGGGGATTGCTTCTGGCCCAGGCGGGTTACCGGGTAGTGCTGGTCGATTTGCGGGGAAACGGCCATTCGACCGGTAACCAAATCTACTTTGGCGGGATTGAGCGGACCGATATGGTGCAATGCCTGGATGCGCTGCTGCAGCAGCATGTTTGCCGGGAACCGGTCGGGGCCCTGGGCATTTCGTATGGCGCGGTGCTGGCGTTGCAATGGGCGGCCATTGATCCGCGCGTGCAATGCGTGACCGCCATCTCTCCCTATCCCGATCCGCGCCTCGCCGTGAATCGCTATCTCAAAACTTTTGCCCCCAACCTGACCTGGAGGACTGACCGAAAGGTGGCCGCACTGGTGGCATCCCGCCTGGCTGAATTCCCGGATTTAGCCACCGCAACCGCCATTCGGCGGATTAAACATCCGATTTTGTTTGTGCGCGGCGAACATGACGAAGTTTGTCTCCCGGAAGATGTGAGCCGCTTCCAGGCAACGGCGGCGCCGGGGTCGGAAGTAAAGGAAGTTCCCCTGGCCAACCATTTGGTTACCGGCATGTGCATCAGCCAATTGCGCGACCCGGTGACAGAATGGTTCCGCAGCCGGCTGGTTCGCTGACGAGCAGCTCCCCGCAACCCTCAATCAGCATTAACCGCAAAGAACATAAAGAACGCAAAGGTTTGAATCACTGCTAAACATAGATTCGATTCACGGAATCCGCGTCACCCAACGTCCGCCGAATCCGCCGCACCCGCCGGCTCCGTCCCGATCTCCGGCTTGCGACTACTGACCACTCCCTAATGGCCGACAACCGCTTTCTGTCCTGGTAATCTCAAAGGCGGCCACGCGCTGGTCGCCGGCCGCAACATCCGCCGGCGTCATGCTGCGGGTCAAGTTTGACCAGGCCATGATCGAATTTCCGTAGCCCTGCACGGCAGCAAGACGATACCACTTGTAAGCTTCAATCCTGGATTCGGAGGCCTCCGCCGACAACTGCACAATACTGGCGCGGTGACAACTGTCGCCCAGATGATACTGGGCTCCGGCGTCGCCCGACCGGGCGGCCTTGCCAAACCAAACTGCGGATTGAGCGGCGTCCCGGGTGACACCCTGTCCCTGAGCGTACATCACTCCGAGATTGAATTGTGCCAGGGAATGGTTTTGATCCGCCGCCTTGTGATACCACTCCGCGGCCTGCCGGTAATCCTGTGCCGCCCCTGGATCACTGGCGAACTTCAACCCCATCCCAAATTGCACCTCGGCATCCGCGTAATCGGTTTGGGGGGAAGCCATTTCCGGGTCGGAGCCGGGCGGGGATGAAAACATGTTTTGATGTGCTGATTTTTCCATGGTTGCCATTATGTCCGATTGCGGGTCGAACACCAGAAACATTTCACGCGCTGGCACCCGCTGCCGGTGAAGTCGAGGTATTTAGCAAACCGTCAAAACACGAAAGACGGGCGAAGTTGTTAAAGAGCCGCTCCCGCAACCGCAAGCAAAGCTGCTGCTTAAAAAACTTCCGCTTTGAGGCCGGTGATTTGCCGCACGAGTTGTGCGATGTGCGACAGTGTCTTCAACGGCAGGTGCCCGCACTCGGCGTGGGACATGGGACGCGCGGCGGAGTAGATTTGCACGAGGGAAATCTGGGCGCCCCGGGCCTTCAATTCCTTGAGCCGCTGCGCGAATTGCTCGATTTCCTCCAGCGAGGGTTCCTCTTCGTTGATGGCGGGGAACAGGCTTTGGATGACCACCGGACGCTGACGGCCCAGCGCCAGAATGTTCGCCAACACCTTCTCCAACGGGACGCCGGGCCGGTCCACCCGGTTCAGATAATCCTGCGTGCCGCCGTCGAGCTTCACCCACACTTCGTCCGACTTGGTGAGGCGTTTCAGACTTTCCTGCACCTGCGGCCGGTCCAATCCGGTCGCGTTGGTGATCAGGACAATTTTGAAAAACGGAAAACCGCCGAGCGCACGGACATGAATTACTTCCTGCACGGCTTCGGCAAAATTCGGTGCCAGGGTCGGCTCGCCGTCACCGCTCAACGCCACGTGGCGCAGTTGCAGCAATTCGGTCGGCAGCGACTGGTAATGCGGACGTTCGTGCAAGTGGCCTTGCAGGATATAAGTGAGCGTTCGTTGAAGTTCACCGGCCATGACGCCGACGTCCAGCGTGGTCTCGGCGGGCGGCGTGCGGCGGTCCACTTCGCAGTACAGGCAATCGTAGTTGCACGATTTGTCGGGGTTCATGTTCACGCCCACCGACAGGCCGTGCGCCCGCGACGAGATGACCACGTAAACGAACCGGTTGTTCAGAAAGTCACGGGGCCGGTCAAACGCGGCTTCGCGCACCGGAAGGTGATTTCTCTTTTCCGGCTGCCCGTTCGCCGGGGAGGTTCTGGTATTTGTTTCTTCCACAATTCTCACAACGCACTCTAAGACGGGGGCGGGCCGCGGACTACACGCTTATTGGCATAATTTCGCCATACCTTGCAGGCAAAATAACAAGGTTTTACAAGGGAATTTAACGTGAACCGGCCCGAATGACATCCGGCTGAAAAAGCCGACCGCAGGCGGGATTTGAAGCGGCGCAGGGTTGGGCCAGCGGTCCAAGCCGTTCTGGTTCGCGGATTTTGGCAAAGAAAGAACATCTTTTGGGAATATCGGTATGCTTATTGTTTGTAGAACTAATCTGAGGTAAACTGATGACATGAATGCGATAAAAAATGATCGGGCGGCCTGGCTGAAAGCCGGCAAGGCGGTTTGCTCCAACCCGCCGCGCAAGGCGCCGGCCAAGGCGTGGCGGCTGGTCCTGTTGGGCTCGCCGGGCGTCGGCAAGGGTACCCAGGCCGAACTGCTCCATCAACGGCTGGGCTCCTGCCATCTGTCCACGGGCGATGTTTTTCGCGCGGCCAAGAGTTTGCCGGACGGGCAAAGAAGCCCGGCCATGGAGCAGGCGTTGGAATTCATGCGGCGCGGTGAGCTGGTGCCGGACAAGACGGTGCTGGACATGGTGAGCGAACGGCTGCGCTGCCTGCATTGCTGCGGTGGAATTTTGCTCGACGGTTTTCCGCGCACGGTCGCCCAGGCCGAAGCCCTGGAAACATTGATGTTGCACGAGGAGGTGGCGATGACGGCGGTGCTGAATTACGAGCTGCCGCTGGACGAAATCGTGGCGCGCATCAGTGGACGACGCACCTGTTCCAAATGCAAGGCGGTGTATCACCTCACCTCACGCCCGCCCCGGGTGGCAGACGTCTGCGACCATTGCGGCGGGAAACTGTTCCTGCGCGAAGATGACCGGCCCGAATCCGTCCGCGTGCGCATGGCGGCTTACGAAAAAAGCACCCGGCCGCTGATTAAATTTTATCAGGAGCGCGGTTTGCTGGTGCCCATCGTCGCCGGCGGCACGCCCGAGGAAACATTCCAACGGACGATGATCGCGCTTGAGGGTGTCCTGACGGACTAGCAAATCCTCGGCAGTTGTTCGCCGCTGGGCATGTCGAGAATCCGGCTCACTCCAATCGCGCTTTTCAACGTGACCAGCGGCGCGGAACTTTCGGCCACCCGGCCAATCACCGCCGAGCCCGCGCCCGTCCCCTGACCCCGCATAACCAGGAGAGCGCGTTCGACATCTTTGGCCGCGACCAGGGCAATGAAGCGGCCTTCGCAGGCGACGTGCAACGGGTCAAGGCCGAGCATTTCGCAGGCGGCGTGGACATCTTCCCGCACCGGAATCGATTTTTCCTCAATTCCAATCCGCACGCGGGATGCTTCGGCGATTTCGTTCAGCGCGCTCGCCAGCCCGCCACGGGTCAGGTCGCGCAGGCAGTGAATTTCGATACCGGCCTTGAGCAAAGCCAGAACGATATCCTGCACGGGCGCGGAATCGCTTTCGATGGCGCTCTCGAATTGCAGCCCTTCGCGCACCGCCATGATGGCCATGCCGTGCCGGCCCAAATCGCCGCTCACCAGAACGCCATCGCCGGGCCGCACGTTTTGCGGCGCGATTTTTTGGTCGTGCTCGACGACGCCAATGCCGGCCGTGTTGATGAATACGCCGTCGCCCTTGCCCTTGTCCACCACCTTCGTGTCACCGGTGATGATTTGCACGCCGCAGCGTTGCGCGGCCTGCTGCATGGAGCAGACAACTTTCCAAAGCGTTTCCATCGGCAGACCTTCCTCGATGATGAACGCGGCACTGAGATAAACCGGTCGCGCGCCGCTCATGGCGAGGTCATTCACCGTGCCGTGGACAGCCATCGAGCCGACATCGCCGCCCGGAAAGAACAAGGGGCGCACGACATAGGAATCGGTCGTGAACGCGAGCTTTTTGCCGGCCAACTCCACTACCGTCGCGTCGTGCTGGGTTTCGAGCAGCGGATTGCGGAAAGCCGCCAGGAACATCTTGCCGATGAGCTGGTGCATCAGCCGGCCGCCACCCCCATGCGCCAGCAACACGTGCGGATATTGCGAGATGGGAATGGGACAACTCAGCGCAAAATGATCGTTTTGTTCCATATTGGCTCGTGATTTTTGATTTACGATTTACGATTTACGCACCGCTCCCAAATTCGAGGTTGATGCGTAAATCGCATATCGTAAATCGTAAATTCAACGCCGCCGGTAGCGGTAATACGCCGCGCACGCGCCTTCGCTGGAAACCATCGTCGCACCCAAGGGATGCTCCGGCGTGCATTTCGTGCCGAACGCGGAACATTCCTGCGGCTTCTTCAATCCCTGCAACACCAGGCCGCTGATGCATTCCGCCGGTTCCTCGACACGATGCTCCGCCACACCGAATTTTTTCTCGGCGTCGAAGGCCGCATACGTTTCGTTCAAGCCCAGGCCGCTTTGCGGGATTTCACCGACGCCGCGCCATTTGCGCGGGATGACGCGGAACACCTCACGGACCAATTTCTGCGCAGGCTGGTTGCCTTCGCGGCGCACCGCGCGCGCATATTGGTTTTCGACTTCGGCCCGGCCCGATTCCAGTTGTTGCACCACCATCAACACGCCCTGCAAAATGTCCAGCGGCTCAAAGCCGGTCACGACAATCGGCACATGATATTTCGCCGCTACGGGAAAATACTCCTCGAAGCCCATCACGGTGCAGACATGGCCGGCGGCAAGAAATCCCTGTACCTTGCAGTCCGGCGACGAGAGCAGCGCTTCCATTGCCGGCGGCACCAGCACATGCGAGACGAGCATGGAAAAATTCTTCAGCTCCTTTTGCGCGGCCTGATAGATCGCCATGGCCGTCGCCGGTGCCGTGGTTTCAAAACCGACCCCGAAGAAAACCACTTCCCTGCCCGGATTTTGTTCCGCAATTTTCACGGCATCCAGCGGCGAATAAACGATGCGCACGTCGCCGCCTCTGGCTTTGACGGAAAGCAAATCGGTCGTGCTGCCGGGCACGCGGAGCATGTCGCCGAACGAGGTGAAGATGACGTTGGGCCGCGCGGCAATGTCGAGCGCCTTTTCTATGATTTCCAGCGGGGTCACGCAGACCGGGCAGCCGGGGCCGTGTATGAGCGTGATGTGTTCAGGCAGCAGTTCATCGATGCCGAATTTGACGATGGCGTGTGTCTGGCCGCCGCAGACTTCCATGATGTTCCAGGGCCGGGTGGTGACGCGGTGCACTTCGCGCGCGATCCTTTGCGCGAGTTCGCCGTCACGGTATTCGTCGAGATACTTCACGGGCTGTTTTCCTTCAATTCACCCAATTCCTCGATCTGCTTTAAATATTCGAAAACTTTTTGCGCCTCGTCCTCATCCAGCCGGCTCAGGGCAAAGCCGACGTGGACGATAACGTAATCGCCGACCCTGGCCTCCGGCACATAGGCCAGGCTGGCTTCCTTGAGGATGCCGCCGAAGTTGATCTTGCCCATGCGCGTCAACGGGTCATCGCCGCTGACGCTCTCAATCTTTCCTGGAATGGCCAAGCACATGCGTCTTTAATCTAACTGCTTAGGCGCAGGGCAGCAATGACTTGTCCCAGCGCGATTCCACCATCGTTGGGCGGCACACGCTGGTGCCAGCAGGGTTGGAATCCTTCCCCTTGCAGCCGCTGCACCGCGCGCGCGGTGAGATAACGATTCTGGAAACAACCGCCCGAAAGCACGACGCGGTCCGGGCCGCAGTGTTTGGCAACGGCGACAATGGCTTCGACCAGTGCGTTGTGGAATTTCGCTGAAATCTCGCCGATGGCAACGCCGCCTTTTACATCCAACCGGATTGCTTCAATCATCGGCGACCAATCCAAAACAAGTGGCGAGTGGCGAGTGACGAGTGACAAGAAATAAGCTTCATCTGTGGTCATGCCGTCCAAGGCGAACTCCAATTCCATTGCCGCCTGGCCCTCGAACCGGATTTGTTGACGAAGGTTGACGAGCGAGGCAACCGCGTCGAACAACCGGCCCACGCTCGACGTGACCGGCGAATTTAATTTCTTCGTCAGCATCGTTTTCAGGGCGGCCAGTTCAGTGCTGGAAAACGCAGCCACCGGCGCGAGGTCTTTTCGTTCAAAAACGGCGTCGCCGAAAATTTCATACAGCAATCCGAGCGCGGTGCGGCGCGGTTCCTTGACGGCCTGTTCACCGCCGGGCAGCCGAAACGAGCGCAAATGCGCGACGCGCTCGACGGTTTCGTCCGTGACGATAAAAAATTCGCCACCCCAGATCGTGCCGTCGAGTCCGTAACCTGTGCCGTCCCAGGCGACTCCCAGCACTGGCGGTGACAATTCATTTTCTGCCATGCAGGAAAGGACGTGGGCGACGTGATGCTGGACGCCCAGGCAGCGCAGGCCTCCGGCCTGAGGGTCGGCGGAGCGTCCCGGCTCCGCGGGACTCGAACCGGCGGCAGGAACGCCGCGGGAACCTGCAGGCGAGGACGCCTGCGCTGCGAATTCGCGGGCAAACTTCGTCGAGAGATAATCCGGATGCAGGTCGGCCGCGATGATTTGAGGCCTGGCCTCGTATAGTTTTTCGAAATCCGCAATAACGCGGCGGAACGCCTGATTTGCCTGTTCGGTCTCCAAATCGCCGATGTGCTGGCTGATGAAAACCTGCGAATCGATGGACAAAGCGACGGTATTTTTCAAATGCGCTCCTACCGCGAGAATAATTTTCGGAGGGCGGAGCTCCGCGACGCCCTGATTATCGGGGCTCACAGAGCTCACCCCTCCGATCGAGATGGGCAGCGGCGCATAACCACGGGCGCGGCGCAAAACCAGTTCGCGGTCGAGTATCACACGCACAATTGAATCGTCCACGTGACGGACAACGGGACGGTTGTGAACGAGGAAGACATCGGCGATGTTGCCGAGCCGCTCCAGCGCTTCGCGTTCGTCGGTGCAAATCGGTTCATCAGTCAGGTTGCCGCTGGTGGCGACGACGGGAAACCCCAGTTCGGCCAGCAGCAGGTGGTGCAACGGCGTGTAAGGCAACATCGCGCCGAGGCATGGGTTGTTGGGGGCGACCGACGCAGCAACCGGCGGCAAATTTTGTCCAACATCCGCCCTCACCCTGTCCCTCGCCCCCGGGGAGAGGGGACAGCCATCGTGTGGCCCAATTTGTTCTACCTCGGTTGTATTGCCGGCAGTCACTCGTTTGCGAAGAGACGGCAGACGACTCTCCCTCTCCGGGGGGAGAGGGCCGGGGTGAGGGTGGACCAGCCTCCTTAACAAAACAATCGGGGATTCGGGCGAGCGTAACAACCGTTCTTCCAGAACGGATACTTCACATTCTGTCCTGATGGCCGCCAGCGACGGGAACATCAGCGCGAACGGCTTTTCTTCGCGATGTTTCCGTTCGCGCAACCGCTGAACGGCCTGGTCGTTGCGTGCGTCGACGATCAAATGAAAACCGCCCAACCCCTTGACGGCGACGATTTTCCCTTCCCGGATCGCTTGTGCGGCAGCGCACAAAGCTTCGTAGCTGCGCTCGGCAGAGCGCGGCTGATCTTTTTTAAAATGGAAGTTGCCGGCGGGCGGCCGAACGCCGTTACACCACAATTCGAGATGCGGACCGCAAACCGGGCAGGCATTCGGTTGGGCGTGAAAACGGCGGTTCGCCGGATCTCGGTATTCCGCCTGGCATTGCGGACACATGGTGAATGCCTTCATCGAGGTGTTCGCGCGGTCGTAGGGCAACGATTCGATGATGCTGAAACGCGGGCCGCAATGGGTGCAGTTTGTGAACGGATAGCGGTAACGACGATTTTTCGGGTCGAAAATTTCACGGAGACAATCCGGGCACGTGGCGATGTCCGGCAAAACGAGCGCCGTCTTGTCACCGCCGGTCCCGCTCGGCCGAATCTCAAAATCCTTGAAACCAACCGCGTCAAGCCACGACGCCTCAAGGCTTTGGATGGAGCTGCGCGGTGGTTTTTCGGATTCGAGGCGGAGTAGAAATTTTTCAAGCGCCGGGCGCGGGCCCTCTGCTTCGAGGAAGACACCCTGTGGAGAATTATTGACCCAGCCGCGCAGTCCCAATTCGGACGCGAGGCGGAAAATGAAGGGTCGGAACCCGACGCCTTGCACCGCGCCCCGAACGGCGATCTTCAATCGCGTTGCTGGCGGCGCATTCACAAACAAGTCCTTTCAGCGCTCGATCTCGAAGCTTTCCAGCACCATGTCCGTGGAGTTCACGGCCTTGACATCCACCGAGGCACATTTCGGGCAGACGTCGGGCAGATGATGGCCGTGGAATTTGTGGCCGCATTGATTGCAGACCAGCGTCGGTTCAACCTCGGTCAGCTGGAGCGTGGCGTCCTGGACCAGCGGGATTTCCTTTTTGACGATATCGAAACTGAACTGCATGTGGTCACTGCTATGGCTGGTCAGGGAATTGAAACGGATTTTGACCGATTTCACGCGTTTGGCCTTTTGCGCGGCGGCCTGTTTTTCAACGGTTTCCAGAATGGCGCGGACCAGATGAACTTCGTGCATAAATTAGTGTGCTGCGGGGCCGGCAGGCTTGTCAACCCGCCAGACGGCAAGGTAGTGCCTTAATTTGATTTTCCGTCGCGCGGGATAAGCTCCGCATCCGCAGTTGAAACAGGTTCAATATAGCGAAAGTCAGCCACTCCTAAACGGTGTTGTTTCCTGATTTTGGAAGTAGCTAGCGATATTCCAACCATGTCCCCATTTGCGAAAGAGTTTAGTATAAGCATTGCGTGTTCGCCCTTCTGTTCATCTTTGGGTATAAAATCCCATATTTGTGAAACTTGAAGGCCGCCATAATCTACAACCGCCGTAATTTTCATAATTTTCCTTTCTTAATATCGCTGTAGATTGCCATTTTTACTGCCGTTTCCGGTGAAACAACCGGCGGAATTTCCAGCACGGTGACAAACCGCTCGCCTTTATTGTCCTCACCTTCGGGATGCGACCATCCATAGGCGCGTTTTGCCTTCGGATGCCCCGTCAGATCAAAAACTTCAACCTCACCATTCCAGACCACTTTGCCACTAAAAACTTCTTCCACAAAGACAGACTTGCGCCAAATCGCGCCGCAATTGTGTAATTGCATTATCGCGGTCTGCAATCGTGCCAGATAATCCTGTTTATTCGCCACAGCGTTCAACCAGTTCAGCAACCGTCCAATGGCTATTTTCAACGCCAGCGGCCATTGCTGGCGTCATGCGGATTGCCTTATGGGTTTTCACGAAGTTGTAATACGCGAAATTCAATGCGACCGCAGCTTGAAAATTTTCAAACTTCTTACTGAAGGCGTTTGTGAGGCGAGTCAGACGGCGGCAATGCATCCGCAGCGTATGATTCTGCTTTTCAATGTGCGAGGTGGTAATCCGTGCCACATCTGGCATTCCCGAAACAATCGTTCGCTCAACTTTCACGACTTCCGCCGGGCTATACCGCACGGCGGCGGGCGCTGCTGCGTTACCGAGTGGGGTAACGGAGTAGGTTTTTACAATCTGCCCGTAATCCGCATCCGCGCCAAAACTGCGCTCAAATGCGTCAGGATAGGCCGCCAGCGCGTCAGATGACACTTGGACGCGCATTGACATGCGGGAAGCCAGATCAGCCATGAACGCTTTTGCGTGGTAAGCATCGCGCTTGCCGACAAGGAAAGATGGAATCAGTTTTGAATCACTGTCCAAACCGATAAACGTCCAGACATCGCCGTAATGGCCCGTACGCTGCGCTGTCTTCTTTTTCGCGCCGATAAAGCCCCAAATCTCATCAATTTCAAGATTCCGACAATTCAAGCCGCGCATCTTCTCATCCATGATTTTAGCGCAGGCATCTCCGACGCGGCGATTGAGGCTCATAATCGTGTTTTGATTGACGCCGGTGATGCGCTCGACGGCGCGGATGCTCGCGCCTTCGGCCAGCATGGAAATCACGGCCACTTTCTTTTCGGTTTTAAGTATGTTTGCCATAGATCAAATTTAATGTTGACATTACGGTAATACCGAAATAGGATTATGTCAACGATTATTTTCGTAATACCGTATTTATTTTATGCCTAAAAAAGCTGGAAGACCCAAACTGCCAAAAAACAAGGTCTATGCCCCTGGTATGTCCATTCGCCTCACCCAAGGCGACCGGAAGCCAATAGATGAGGCTATAAAACGCTCAGGATTAAGCCAGTCCGAATGGATACGGAAATCCTTGACATACATCGCCGTAAATGGTATCAGTATTACGTAAATTGGGTGGAGAGCATGGGGATCGAACCCCGTTGTTTGGGCAACGTCCTAGAGGTGTACGCCTCCTTACTGGCACCAGCCGGTGGAATGCTCCCCGCAATTTAGCCTCTCGGCCAGCAGGTTGTCTCTCCAGACATTATCACCTGCTGGCCGATGCCTTTTGTGTCCTCGCGCCGCACGGGTTCGGCGACTATATCCCGCCGCGCTCTATTGATTTTACATCATGCTTTGAACCGCATACGCCAAAGTCCATCATTGGCACTTTTGGCGAAAATATCATCATGTCGTTTCAGAACTGCCATGCAGGAAGAAATGTGGATGTTTGTTTTTTTACTGATGTCCGCAACGGTTGCTCCTGCAACGCCAACCCTCTGTAAATAAGCCCTAATGGTGCGGAGGTTTTCACCCTTTTTCCGTTTGCTGGTTTTAATGCTATTGGCTGGTATGGACACCGATTGGGGAAGTGGCATCTGACCACTCAACTGAGCGTCAATTGAGGCAATCGCTTTTTCCAGTCTGGCGGCATCCTCCTGCAAACCAATTAGCCGTTGCTCCCATTCGTCACGAAGATGACTGGCCTCATTATACGGAACTTCAACGATTATGCTTGAACTCACAGCAAGGACAATAAGCGAAGAAGGCACCGGACGCAACATAAAAATAACGTAAACAAACTTAAAATGTTGTTTACGTATTTTTGTGTCAAAAATGAACTTTTTGTGCCCCTTAAACTGAACAAAGTTCAGTTTAAGGGGCACAAACTTTACTTGGCAAGCACTTTTTTTAAGAATTTTTGGGATCAAATTTTATTCGATTTGAGGTTGAGACTCCCCTTAACCTGTGGGAAAATTTGTTTAGGAAGCGCAACTGGTTGCGTTTCCATGTAGGTGAACGAATCTAAACCGATCTGATTTATGGCAACCATCACTGTCCCCATTCAAGCCAAGTTGTTTTGGGTGGTCGCCCAGGATAGGCGCTCTCATTACTGGGTTGCCCAATGCCCGCCGCTTCAAATCGTGGCTGAGGGCGAAACCTATGAGAAATTAATAGATTCAATTCACAATTGCATACAAGCGTTATTCTCTGAATTGCATGAAACCGGAGAACTGGAGACTTTTCTACGGGAACATGGCTGGAAGTTGATTGCCCCGTTACCAGCACGGTCGTCTCGCGTTCACTTCGATGTTCCCTATGAAATTCAACGAAGAAGCGCACACGATTTCGCGCCAGTGTTTAGTTAATAAACTCCGCGAGATTGGCTATTCTTTCAAAGAACGCAAAAAATGCGTCGAAATTTGGAGGAAAAAGGGAACCACACATATCATCACTTTGGATACCAGAAAATCACTTTCAGAACTGTATGTGGCCACAACTCTGGGATATTGCAAAGTTCCACCAGCAGAGATTCATTCCTTCATACACGCATCAAGGCGTGGTTAAAATTTCAAATTAAGGCACTACCGACGGCAAAGGTTTTTGATTTCCTGGACGGCTTTTTCAAAGCCGCGTTGGGCGGCGGGCGAAAGGTCGTCGCCGAAACCCAGTTTCACGGCGGGAATGGTCAGCCACCAGGCCTCGGGCGCATGACCGAAGACATCGCGGGCCAGGGCCAGCATTGTGCGCGGGTCGGCGGCATGCGCCATAAGCTGGGACGTCTGGCCGGGCTCGAGCTTGCGCAATTGTACTTCGGTGGGCGCATCCACGGCGGCATCCACAAAAATCACCGTGCACGCCCGGGAAATCGGCTCGGCGTGTTCGGGCGAAAGCTGCTGGCTAATCAGCGTGTGCACGCCAGGCAACCGGAGCGCCTCGACGACTTCGGCGACCCTCGGCCCGACACCATCGTCGCAACGCAACAGGTTGCCGTAGCCGATGACCAGGAATCTGGCGGTTTCCGATGGCGATTCCTTTTTGCTCACAGGCCAAACTTAAATGTTATAACTCCGGACACCAGCTTGTTCGGCCGGCGCAGGGTTGCGGATCGGCGCGCGGGGTGGCAGCAAAACGGCGAGCAGCCAGCCATAAGCCAGGGAATCAAAAAGAAGTTCGACGGCGTGAACGCTGCGCATCGTCCACGGCATCCAAAAAGCCTGAATCAACCCGTAAAGTCCGGAAACGACGAACAGGCTCAAGCCAAAGGTCCAACCAAACCGCCGCCGTGAACCGCGCCAGGCCACGAGAATGGGCAATGCGGCCAGCAACGCAAACGCGCTGCGGATGAATTGCACTCCGACAATCACATTCAAGGAGGAAGGAAGCCGAAGACCAAACGCGTGATTGCGATAACTGTCGGAGACAATCAGGCCGACCGGCATGCCGAAAACAAAATATACCAGGGGGAACGCCAGCACCACCGCCCCCAGCCGGAGCGTCCATTGGATCGCCGTCCGATTGGCAAAAAATTGACGGAGGTTTTTGGAAAATGACTCTCCGTCCCGACCGGCAAACAGCAACACGCCAGCGCCGGCCACGAACAAACACGCAAACAGCATGGTAACGACCGTCATACCCGTACCGCCCACAGTGGTGTAGATGGAGGCCTCGATGGCATTATTGATTCCCATCCACGCGTAAGCAAACCAACCGATGATCACAAAACGGGTCCAGCGGCTTCCCTGAAGCCGTCGTAACAGCCCGGCGAGCGCCATCGCCAGCACAACTCCGGCGGCGAAGGCATAAATCCCCAACCACCGCATATCCACCGTCCCGGGAAATTGAGGCGGCGCCAGACCCAACGCGGTCGAGAACATACCGCCGGCCATGCTGCCAACCACCAGACTCAACGCGCACAGGAAAATTTTCCAAATGTATCCCGCCGGGTTAAACCGGCTTTGAACGGGTATTGACTGGTCCGGCTCGAAACGACTTTTCCGCCGCCGCTCCGACATTTTCGCCATCAACGACGGGATAAATCCGAGCGCTAGAAACAGAGGGATGCATAAAATGGATCCAATGAAAGTCCACCGCATGAATCTCCCTGACCAGGGATTGAAAAACTGGTCGGCCTGCAGATCATAAACGCCGGGGCCGATGGCGTGCTTTGCAAACACCATCGCACCGTTGGCGTAATAACCGAACGCGGCACCGCCGATGGCGATCGGAGCCAGCGCCACTCCCCCCATCGCCAGCCACAACCCCGTGGCCACGCTGCCCAGCGCGACCACCCCGACCGCCACAACCGAAATGGAAACCAGGCCATAGCCAAAAATTCCACAGGCAATTACCCCTACCGCCACGTCGCCAAAGGCAATCACCCCGATCGGCCGGCATCCCAGCGCGATAATTCCTTTCGCGTTCCGCTTGAGGCCCGTCGCCGGATCCACCCCGATGGCCACATGCAGCAACGGCCAGCCAAACAATGCGGTTTTGGTGCGATATTCGTAACTCAACTTCCGACTCACCTCCGGCGAAAGCCGGGAAGCAACGCCGGCGATGGCCTCCAACTGCAGCCTGATTTCACTGACGCGCTGGCAGCGCTGCCGGGGATTTCGTTCCATGGCGCGCAATACCAGTTCGTCGAGCCGTGAATCCACCGCGGCCTTTTTTGAGGGCAATTCGAAACGGCCCAGCGGCAATTCGCCCGTGAGCATTTCATAAAGCACGACGCCCAGGGAATAAATGTCCGCGCGCTGGTCCACTTCGAGCGGTTTCTCGAGTTGTTCGGGCGCCATGTAGTGCATTGTGCCCAGAACCTGATTGGACTGCGTTAATTGGAGCTCCTGTGCTTTCGGCTCAAGCAGTTTGGACAGTCCGAAATCCGCTATCTTCACGCGGCCTTTCTGGTCCAGCAAAATGTTCTCCGGCTTGATGTCACGGTGGACGATGCCTTCGCCGTGCGCATATTCGAGCGCTTCACAAATCTGTGGCGCGAGGCCGAGGGTTTCCCGCGGCGTCAGCCGGTGCGTTTGCAGCAGTTGCCGCAGGTTCACGCCATCCACAAACTCCATCAGGAAATAGTAAAGCGGGCCGGACTTTCCGAGGTCGAAAACGGTGACGACATTGGGATGACTGAGCCGCGCCAGGGCCCGGGCTTCGCGGGCGAATCGTTCGGCAAAGGTGGGTTCGGCGGAAATTTGCTGAGGCAGGATTTTGAGCGCCACCAACCGGTCCAGGCCGCGTTGGCGCGCCTTGTACACCGCGCCCATGCCGCCATGACCCAACAATTCCAGAATCTCAAGCTGGGGGAACAGGACGGCCAGCACGTCCTGGTGCGGCAGCGCGAACGGGCCGACGTTGCCCCAGGGCAATGGTTCCTTGACCACTTGCGTTCGCGTCAAATCCGGTTGCGATTCTTTCTCAGCACTCAAAGCAGGCCCTCACAATCCGATTGTTCCATTTTCAGACGGCGCGGGCGGATACGACGGTATTGACTACCCGCGCGCCACATCGTTGAGCACGGTGCCATCCGGAGCGATGAGTTGTACGCGCAACGGCATCTGGCCGACGGCGTGCGTGGAACAACTCAGGCACGGGTCGTAACAGCGGATGCCATGCTCGATACGGTTGAGCATCGGTTCGGGAATGTCCTTGCCGTGCACGTAATGTTTCGCAATCTGCGCTACGGTCTGGTTCATCGCCAGGTTGTTCTGGCCGGTCGCGACGATCAGATTGACCTTCTGGAGCAGCCCGTTGGCGTCGACGGTGTAATCATGGAACAGCGTGCCGCGCGGGGCTTCGCTGACGCCCACGCCGCGCAGGCTGTTGATGCCGGCGTCGGCACGCAGGTTGTCGCTGAATAAATCGGGATCGTCCAGGTAACGCTCGACGTACTCCAGCGAGGCGAGAATCTCAATCAGCCGCGCGTAATGGTAAAGGAATGACGAGGTGACCGCGCCGCGGCCCATTTGTTTGAAGTTCTTCAACTCGGCATCCGCCCGGGGCACACCCATCTGCTCGCACACATTGAGGCGCGCCAACGGGCCGACGCGATACATGCCGTCCGCCAGGCCCAGCGGCAGGTAATACGGCGACTTGAGATACGACGAATTTTGGACGGACTCACCGATGAATTCGTAATACTTTTGCGGGTCGAGCTGGTCGGCGATGATGCTGCCGCTGCTGTCAGTGAACCGCAGTTTGCCGCCGTGATGCTCCCAGGTGCCGTCGGGCGCGACGAGTCCCATGAACAGCGACGGGAAATTGCCAAAGATTTGGACCTCGTGTTGGTGGCGGGTGAGGGTCTTTTTAAAAAGATCGAACGCGACCTGCGTGGTGGCGAAGGTTTCCGGCAGCCAGGCGCGGATTTTGGCGCGGCCTTCTTCGGTCAGCGGACTGCGCACGCCGCCGGGTACGGCCCAGGCCGGATGAATTTTTTTGCCGCCGAGAACTTCAATGATTTCCTGGCCGAACTGGCGCAGGCGGATGCCGGCGCGGGCGAGATCGGCGTTGGCGGCAATCAAACCAAAAACGTTGCGCTGCGCCTGCGGCGTGTCCCAGCCCATCAAAAAATCCGGCGCGCTCAAATGGAAAAAGCTCAACGCGTGACTCTGGATGAACTGGCCGAGGTTCATCAGACGGCGGAGCTTGTCGGCGGCGGGCGGAATATTGACGGCCATGATGGCATCGCCGGCTTTGGCCGAGGCGAGCAGATGGCTGACCGGACAGATGCCGCAAATGCGCGGGGTGATGCCGGGCATCTCGCTGTAGGGCCGGCCTTCGCAAAACTTCTCGAAGCCGCGGAATTCCACGACATGGAATATGGCGTCGGACACGTTGCCCGCGTCGTCCATGAAGATGCTGATCTTGGCATGGCCCTCGATGCGGGTCACCGGATCAATGACGATACGTTTTGACATAAATTTCAAAATTAACCGGCAGGGCGGGCAGTCCCCTGCCCGCCGCGTCGCGCACGGAGTGCGCGCCCTACCATTATCCAAATTTCAAATTTGCCCCTTCCAGTTTTGGCGTCTGGCCGCCCAGGACCTGGACCATCAGCGCCTTGATGCGTCCGGCCGGTGGCGGACAACCAGGCAGGTAATATTCGACGAAGACGGCTTCATGCACGGGCAGGACGCGTTTGAGCAACGGGGGCAGAATGCCGTCGGCCTTCGGCACACACGAATTGTCCTGGGCGTTTTCAATGTAGGCGCGTTGCAGGACATTTTCCGTGTTGCCGATGCCAAGTTGATTGCGAATCGCCGGGACATTGCCGGTGACGGCACAATCGCCAAAGGAAACCAGCACTTTCGTTCGCTCGCGGATTTTGTGGAGGATTTCGAGGTTGTCCTCGTTGCAAACCGCGCCTTCAATGAGGCAGACATCCACATTTTCCGGATATTCCTTCACATCCACGACCGGGCTGTAAACGAGATCGATTTTGCCCGCGAGTTCGATGAGGAACTCGTCCAGATCAAGGAACGACATGTGGCAACCGGAGCAGCCACCCAGCCAGACTGTTGCAACACGCAATTTCATAATTCGAATTTCACGGCAGCCATTGTTTTTTCTCCCGGGCGTTGACGATAAATTCCAATTTGTCACGGTCATGTTCCATCTCGGCCGCCGTCGAGCCTTTGTGAAACAGGGCGCCGGTCGGACAGGACATGACGCATTTGCCGCAGGCCGTGCAGGTCTCGGAATCGCCCCACGGCTGGTTCAAATCGGTGATGATGGTGGCCCGGGCGCCGCGGCCGGAGACGTTCTTGGTGCCCGCGCCCTCGATGTGCCAGCACACGCGCACGCAACGGGCACAGAGGATGCAGCGGTTGTGGTCCATGCCGAACAGCCGGTGCGTCGCGTCCACACTCCACTTCGGGGTGGAATAATCGTAGCGCACGTGGTCCATGCCCTGGCTGTAGGCCAGCGTCTGCAGTTCGCAATGGCCGTTGGCCACACATACGGCGCAGACGTGGTTGCGTTCGGCGAACAGCAATTCCAGCGTCATGCGGCGGTATTTCCGCAGGCGTTCGCTGTCGGTTTTGACGTCCATGCCCTCGCTGATTTTGGTCGTGCAGGCGGGCAGCAGTTTGTTCATGCCCGCGACCTCCACCAGACACAGGCTGCAGGCGCCCACGTCATAGACGCCGTCCAGATGACAGAGCGTCGGGAGTTTAATCCCGGCATCGGTGGCGACATCCAGAATGGTCGCGCCTTCCTCGGCGCTGACTTCTTTTCCATCAATCGTTAAAGTTTTGGCGGCCATAAAATTATTTGGTTGCCAGTTGAGATTTTTTTGCCTCGCCGTTGCGGCCCGGGCCAAAGGGATCCGGCTGAAGCAGTTCCTCGTATTCCTTGCGGAAATACCGCAGCGTGCTCAACGTCGGGTTCGGTGCCGTCTGGCCGAGACCGCAGAGGCTGGTGTTCTTCACCATGTCGCAAAGCTCCTCGAGTTTCGCCAGATCGCGCGCGGTACCCTGGCGGTTGAGAATTTTTTCCAGCAAATGAAGCATCTGCGCCGTGCCGGCACGGCAGGGAACGCATTTGCCACAGGATTCATCCACGCAGAATTCCATGAAATAACGGGCGACGTCCACCATCCGGGTGGTTTCGTCCATTACAATCATACCGCCCGAACCCATGATGGAGCCGAGCTTGGTGAGCGAGTCGTAATCCACCGGTGTGTCGAGCGCCTCGGCCGGAATGCAGCCGCCGGATGGTCCGCCGGTCTGGACGGCCTTGATTTTACCGCCGTCGGGCGCGCCGCCGCCCATTTCTTCGACGATCTGCCGCAACGGGGTGCCCATGGGCACTTCGATGAGGCCGGTGTTGGTGATTTTGCCGGCGAGCGCAAACACCTTCGTGCCCTTGCTCTTTTCGGTGCCAATACCGGCGAACCACTCCGCGCCTTTGCGAAGAATCGGCGGCACGTTGGCAAAGGTCTCGACGTTGTTGATGAGCGTGGGGCAACCCCACAATCCGCTCTCGGCCGGAAACGGCGGACGCGGCCGCGGGGTGCCGCGTTTGCCCTCGACGGAGGCCATCAAGGCGGTTTCCTCGCCGCAAACAAACGCGCCGGCCCCAATGCGGATGTCGATGTTGAAATTGAACGGCGATTCAAAAATGCCGCTGCCGAGCAGACCGAGCGTCTTCGCCTGCTTGATGGCATTCTGCAACCGTTTGATGGCCAGCGGGTATTCGGCCCGGCAGTAAATGAAACCCTGGTTCGCGCCGACGGCATAAGCGGCAACGGCCATGCCTTCGAGCACGCTGTGCGGGTCGCTTTCCAGGACGCTCCGATCCATGAACGCGCCGGGATCGCCCTCGTCGGCGTTACAGATAACGTATTTCTGCGCGCTCTGCGTTTTGGCCACGGTGCCCCATTTGAGGCCCGTGGGAAAACCGGCGCCGCCGCGCCCGCGCAGACCGCTTTTGACCATGGCCTCCACCACTTCCTTCGGCGTCAGTTCGCGAAGGACATGATGCAATGCCTGATAACCGTCGGCGGCGATGTAAGCTTCGATGCGTTCGGGGTCAATCTCGCCGCTGTTGGTCAGGACAATCGACAATTGTTTCTTGAAAAAGGGATGGTTGAAGTCGCCGCGTTTGACCTTCGTCTTGCCGCCTTTCAAGGTCTTGACCAGCTCCAGGGCGTCTTCCGGCGTGACCTTTTCGTAAAGGGCATCCTGGGTATCCACGCTCACGAGCGGGCCTTCGCAGCACAGTTTCATGCAGCCGACGCCGCGCACTTCCACTTCGTCGGCCAGGCCGGCGTCCTTCACCGCCTGTTCCAGGTTCTTTTTGACGGTTTCCGAATTGGAGGACATGCAGCCGGCGGCCATGCAGCAACGGATGACCGTTTTTTTGCGGGCCGCCTGCTCCTTTTCGGCAATTGCGTTGAGGTCATCAATTACCATTTGAAATCCATCCTTTCAGGTGTTCGAGTGCGGTTTCAGGGGTTTGGCGCGGCGTGACCGTGCCGTCATAAACGACGGCCGGCGCAATGCCGCAGGCGCCGATGCAGCGCGCGGTCAGCAGGGAAAGTTGATTGTCCGGCGTGGTTTCGCCGGCCTTGATTTTCGCCCTGGCCTCAACGGCTTCGAGCACCCTGGCCGACCCTTTCACGTAACAGGCCGTGCCGAGGCAGACGACGCAGGTGTGTTTGCCCTGCGGTTTGAGCGTGAAGAAATGATAAAAGGTCGCGACCCCATAAACGCGGCTGGCGGGCAGCTTCAGTTTGTAAGCGACGAACAGCAGCAAATCATCGTCCAGGAAGCCAAACAGCTCCTGCGCCTTGTGCAACACCTCGATCAGCGCGTCGTGTTTGAACTGGTGTTTCTTCATGTGCGCTTCGAGGATCTTAAAGCGCTTGTCGCCACTGGCGTGCTGCATCACCCGGTCAGCCGCCTTCGGTTTTTCGTGTAAGAGAGTTGGTAACATAAAACCCGACCTGCCGTTTCATAAATTCGACTTACTACTGCACCGCCATCAACTGTTCACTAAATTTAATGTAGTGGCGGCGGGCGGCCCACTCTCCCCGCAATTTGTTTTTGTGTGCACATTTTTTGCCGGAGGAAAGTGGCCGGAGATTTCTCATCATCCTGTCCGGAGCGGACTTTCATCAGCCCGGTGAAGCCCGCGCGCGGCCGGCCGGCGGTTGGGACCGGCCGGGCGGTACACGGCCGGGTGCCGTCAGAAAAAGTGAAGGTATTGCCAAGATATGTGGAGAGACATTCGACCGATGTGCAAAACTTAAATCTGTACGCGAGATTGGTTTTTTATTTCGCCAGTGAAAATCACACAAACGACCGACTGATAATTTATGGCTAAAGCATCAAAGACAGTGAAGAACGCAAAATACGTATATCAATTTGGCAACAAAACGGCCGACGGGAACGGCGGGATGAAGCCGTTGCTGGGTGGCAAAGGCGCGAACCTCGCCGAAATGGCCCGCATCGGTCTGCCGGTGCCCCCGGGTTTCACCATCACCACCGAGGTTTGCACTTATTATTACGCCAACCAACAGACCTATCCCAAGGCGCTAGCGCCGATGGCCGAAGCCGGCATCGCCCGGATTGAAAAAATCATGGGCACCAAATTTGGCGATAAATCCGCCATGCCATTGCTGGTTTCCGTCCGTTCCGGCGCCCGCGATTCGATGCCCGGCATGATGGACACCATTTTGAATCTTGGTCTCAATGATGAAACCGTTCTCGCGCTGGTGCAGGCGACGAAGAATGAGCGGTTCGCGTGGGATTGCTACCGCCGGTTCATCCAGATGTACGGCGACGTGGTCATGGGCGTGCAGAAGAGCGCCAATGAAGATCACGAGCCATTTGAAGTCGTCATCCACAAACTCAAACATGACCGTTACCACGCGGAGATTGAGGACACGAAACTCACCGTGGCCGATTTAAAGGAACTGGTGAAACGGTTCAAGGCGCTGATCAAAGAGCGCACCAACAGCGAATTCCCGCAGGACCCGTGGAAACAACTTTGGGGTTCGATTGGCGCCGTGTTTGGCTCGTGGATGAACGACCGCGCCATTGTTTACCGCCGCAAATACGGCATCCCCGCCGAATGGGGAACGGCCGTCAACGTCCAGGCGATGGTTTATGGCAACACCGGTGACCAGTCGGGTTCCGGTGTGGCCTTCACCCGCGACCCGGCGACGGGCGAAAAGGTCTTCTACGGCGAATTTCTCATCAACGCCCAGGGCGAAGACGTGGTGGCCGGCATCCGCACGCCCGAACCGGTTGCCCAGTTGAAAAACCACATGCCTGTCGCGTTCAACGAACTGGAGAACATTCGCAAGACCCTGGAATCGCATTTCAAGGATGTGCAGGATTTCGAGTTCACGATTCAGGAAGGCAAGGTGTTCATGCTCCAGACCCGCAATGGCAAACGCACCGGCCTCGCCGCCGTCCGCTTCGCCATCGAGATGGAAAAGGAAAAGCTGATTGACTGGAAGACCGCCATCCGTCGCGTGCCGGCCGACCAATTGGATCAGGTGCTCGCGCCGGTGTTCGACCGCAAGGCGGTCAAGGCGGCCAAGTGCATTGCCAAAGGACTGCCCGCCGGTCCCGGCGCGGCTTCGGGCAAAATTTACCTGAATGCCGATCGCTGTGCGGCGGCGGCCGCCAAAGGCGAAAAGGTCCTGCTCGTTCGCAACGAAACCACGCCGGAAGATTTACGCGGCATGATTGCCGCCGAAGGCATTCTGACGGCGAAAGGCGGCGTCAGTTCACATGCGGCCCTCGTCGCGCGGCAGATGGGCAAGGTCTGCGTCTGCGGCGCCGGCGCGTTGCAGATTGATTATAACACCAAGACGATGGCCGTGAACGGCGACAAGTTCAGCGAAGGCGATTATCTGTCCATCAGCGGCACCGCGGGTGAAGTTTATCCGGGCGAGTTGAGGACCGCCGCGTCCGAAATCGTCCAGGTGCTCGTCGAAAAATCGCTGGAAGGCAGGGAAAGTGCGACCTATCAGATGTTCAAGCAGCTCATGGACTGGTGCGCGAAGGTCAGCAAGCTCCAGGTCCGCACCAACGCCGACACGCCGGAGCAAACCGAGAATGCCATCGCGTTCGGCGCCTCGGGCATCGGCCTGTGCCGCACCGAACACATGTTCTTTGAAGGCAATCGCATCGATGCCATGCGCGAAATGATTCTCGCGGACAACGTCGAAGACCGTAAAAAAGCGCTCGCGAAAATCCTGCCTTATCAAAAAGGCGACTTTGTCGGCATCTTCAAGGCGTTGAAAGGCATGCCGGCGACCATTCGTTTCCTTGACCCGCCGCTGCATGAATTCCTCCCCCACGAGGACGCCGCGCAAAAGGACCTGGCGGTGAAAATGAACGTGCCGGTTGAAAAAATCAAACAGCGCGTCAAGGAACTCCACGAGTTCAACCCGATGCTCGGCTTCCGCGGCTGCCGGCTCGGCATCGTTTATTCGGAAATTTCCGAGATGCAGGCGCGGGCCGTGTTTGAAGCGGCGGCGGAGGTCCAGAAGTCCGGCATCAAAGTGAAGCCGGAAGTCATGATCCCGCTGGTTGGCTTCAAAAAGGAGCTCGACCTGCAGGTCGAAGTTGTCCATCGTGTTGCCCGGGAGGTCATGGCCGAGCAGAAAGTAAAGCTCGATTATCTCGCCGGCACGATGATTGAAGTGCCGCGCGGCGCGTTGACCGCCGATGAAATCGCGCAGACAGCGGAGTTCTTCAGTTTCGGCACGAACGATCTGACGCAAACCTGCCTCGGTATGAGCCGGGACGATTCCGGCAGTTTCCTCCCGCCCTACACGGAACTGGAAATTGTGAAGAAGAACCCCTTCGCCACGATCGACCAGACCGGCGTGGGCCAGTTGATGCAAATGGCCGTGGAGAAAGGCCGCTCGACGCGGCCGAACATCAAGCTGGGCATTTGCGGCGAACATGGTGGTGACCCTGAGTCCGTTAAATTCTGTCATCGTCTTGGCCTGAATTATGTGAGTTGTTCGCCCTTCCGGGTACCGGTGGCCCGTTTGGCCGCCGCCCAGGCCGCGCTCGAAGAAGAAGCTGCCAAAAAAGCGAAGAAGTAAAACCAGACCATAACCGATACCGATACAAATTTATGCAAAAAACCAAATCACTCTTCCGGACCGGAATCGTGCTGGCCGTGCTGTTCGGGGCGGCCAACGCCTTTGCCGGTGACGCAGACATCAATCTGCCGCCATTGCAGAACGTGACGTTCTTCCACGGCGCCTTGAGCGGCCCTACCCTGTTGTATCTGGGGCTGGCTTGCTGCGTGATCGGCGCGCTGTTCGGCTTCTATGAATACGGGCGATGCCGCGCGCTGCCCGTCCATAAGTCCATGAGCAGCGTCTCCAACATGATTTGGGAGACGTGCAAAACCTACCTCGGGCAGCAGGGAAAATTCCTCGTGCTGCTCTGGGCGCTGATTGCCGCGTGCATCGTCTATTACTTCCTGTTCCTGCAGGGCAAAACCATCGGCGCGGTGGCGGTGATCCTGGCGTGCTCGGTGCTGGGCATCCTCGGCAGCTACGGCGTCGCCTGGTTCGGCATCCGCATCAATACGCTCGCCAACAGCCGCGCCGCGTTCGCCTCGCT
>JANWKE010000070.1 GCA_025451535.1 Verrucomicrobiia bacterium | reverse complement strand
GACGATCGCGATGCCGGTTTGGTTGTTGCCTGGCGTTACGCTCATGCGGAAACCGCCTCCTTCGGCTCAAGCTGCCGCGTGCAAGCCGCCAGTTTCCGCCGGCCGCGTTCGCGGATTTTGTCCGCGGACTTTCCCGTGCGCTCGCCCAAAAAACCGGCCAGGGCGGCGATCGTCGGATACTGGAACAGCTTGACGACGGGCAAATCAAAACCGAGCTCCACGCGCAGCCGCGCCTGCACCTGCACGATGAGCAGCGAGTTGCCGCCCAGATCAAAAAAATTGTCGTGCCGGCCGACCCGTTCAACGCGCAGCAATTCCTGCCAGATTTGCGCAATGGAATTTTCGGCCTCGCTGCGCGGGGTGGCGTAGGCGGTTTCCAGTTCCGGCCGCGCGGTTTCAGGCGCGGGCAGCAGCCTGCGATTCACCTTGCCGTTGGGCGTCAACGGCAGCCGGTCGAGGAAAACAAACACGGACGGAACCATTGCCTCCGGCAACTTTTCCTGCGCAAACCGGCGCAGTTCCGTCGCCGCGGGCTTCGCCTCCGACGCGGCCACGACGTAGGCCGCCAGCCGTTTGTCGCCGGGAGAATCTTCGCGGGCGACCACCACCGCGTCGCGCACCGCCGGATGCCGGGCCAGCACTGATTCAATCTCGCCCGATTCGATGCGATGTCCGCGAATCTTCACCTGCAGGTCCAGGCGACCAAGAAATTCAATCGTGCCATTCGCCCGCCAACGGCCCAGATCACCGGTGCGGTAGAGCGTGGCGCGCGCTTCCGCGCTGAACGGATTACGGATGAATTTTTCCGCCGTGAGTTCGGGACGATTCAGGTAACCGCGCGCAACACCTTCGCCGCCAATGAAAATTTCACCCGGTACGCCGGCCGGCACGGGTTGAAGATTTTTGTCGAGAACATAAACCTGTGTGTTCGCAATGGGCCGGCCAATCGGAATCGGATTTTCGACTTTCTCCACGCGATGGGCGGCGGACCAAACGGCGGTTTCGGTCGGGCCATACAGGTTGAGGAGTTCGCCGCGCAGGATTTCGTGGAGCTGTTTCGCCAGGGAAACCGGCATTGCCTCCCCGCCCAACAACAGTTTGTCGAGCGACCGCACGGCCGCCTGCGATTCCGGCGCGAGCAGAAATGTTCCCGCGCGAGAAGGAGTGCACTGCAGATGCGTAACGTCATGGCGGAGAATGTGCTCCGGTAGCGAACGCCACCGGCCATCGGCAGGTGCGCCGTTGCCACGGTCATCGTCAGGCTGAATGACGACTTTGAACCCGCGAGCGAGCGTCCAGAAAAGTTCCAATACCGAGATGTCAAAAGAAATGCTCGTGACGGCCAGCCATACGCCGGGTTTCGTACCCAGCACGCGATCCATGCCGGTGAAGAAATTCACCACGTTGCGGTGCGTAACCATGACGCCCTTTGGCGTGCCGGTGGAACCGGAGGTGTAGATGACGTAGGCGAGATTTCCCGAAGTTGCAGGTCGGAGACCAGAGGTCAGGGTTGGAGTGTGAAGCGTGAAGCGTGAAGCGTGATGGTCTTCGTCGTTCGGCCTCACATTCGATTCCAACATTTTGTCCAGGGAGAGTAATTTCAGATTTGAAACTTCAGATTTGAAATGGTCGTACAACGCTGTCTGGGTCAGCAACACCGGCGCTTGTGCATCCCGGAGCATGAACGTCAGTCGTTCCTTCGGATACTCCGGGTCAAGCGGCACGTAACAACCACCGGCCTTGAGAATGCCGAGCAGGCCAATAACCATTTCCAGCGAACGCCGGACGCAAATGCCGACGCGCACGTCCGGACCGACACCCAGTTTCTGCAACTCACCGGCCAGCTGGTTCGCGCGCTCATTTAATTCGCGATAAGTCAGCGTTTCGTCGGCAAAGGCCAGCGCCACGGCATCCGGCGTGCGCCCAGCCTGGTCCTCGAAAAGCTGGTGAATGCATTTGTCCCGGGGGAAATCGGTGTCCGAGTTGTTCCAGTCGGTGAAAATCTGTTTTCGCTCCGGTTCGGTGAGCAACGACAGCTGCGAAAGCCTCTGCTCCGCATTCACCACAACCGATTCGAGCAGCATTTGATAATGTCCCGTCAGGCGCGCAACGGTTTCCGCGTCGAACAAATCCGTATTGTATTCGATGAAGCCGCCCAGGCCGCCGGCGCTTTCTTCGAGCGAAAGCATGAGGTCAAATTTCGCCGTGCCGCTGTGGACCCGGAGCGGTGTCAGTTTCAAGCCGGCCAGTTCGAGCGACGGGAGCGGTTCGTTCTGCAGAATGAACATGACTTGGAACAGGGGTGAACGGCTCAAATCGCGCGCCGGCTGGAGCGTGTCCACCAGTTTTTCAAAGGGCAGTTCCTGGTGCGCGTAGGCGGCGAGCGCGGTTTTGCGGACCCGCTGAAGCAATTCAGGGAACGTCGGGTCGCCGGATACATCGCCCCGCAGCACGAGCGTATTCAGAAAGAAGCCGACCAACGGTTCCGTCTCCACCATTGTGCGTCCGGCAATGGGTGTACCGATGAGCATATCTTCCTGTCCGGTGTAACGGTGCAGCAACGTTTCAAATGCCGCCAGCAGCAGCATGAACAGCGTAACGTCTTCCTGCCGCGCCAGGGCATTGAGCAATGAAGCCAGGCGCTGCGGCCACACGAAATGCAGAGTTGCGCCATGGTAGGTCTGGACCGGCGGACGCGGACGGTCGGTCGGCAAATCCAGGGTCGTTGGCGCGCCGGCAAGCTGCTGTTTCCAGAAATCGAGCTGGCTGTGCAACCTGTCGCCCCGCAACCGCATGCGTTGCGACCGTACATAGTCGGCATAGTCCGATGGTAATTCCTGCAAGGGCGAAGGCCGGCGCTGCAAAAACGCTTCGTAAAACGCCGTCAGTTCGCGGTATAAAATTCCCACGGACCAGCCGTCGCAAAGAATGTGGTGCGTTGTGATCAAGAGCCGATGCGCGTCGGCGGCCAGCCGGATCAACTTGACGCGCAGCAACGGGCTTTGTGCAAGATTCAGTGGCTGCCGGGCTTCCTCCGTCGCCAGCCGCGCGGCTTCCTTTTCGCGCTCCGCCCCCGGCAGCGAACTTAAATCAACAACCGGAATTTTTATGGCGGGCACCGGTGTGACAATCGCGACCGGCCGGCCGTCGACGCTGTTAAAAATTGTTCGCAGCGGTTTGTGTCGGCGGACGATTTCCGCGACCGACTGCTCCAGCGCACCGGGGTTCAGCGCGCCTTCGAGCCGGAGGGCGATGGGAATGTTGTTGAACGGTTGTCCCGGTTCCAGTTGCTCCATGAACCAGAGCCGCTCCTGGGCGAACGACAACGGCCGTTCGCCATTTGGAGGAGGGATAGCGGCATTCGGCAGAAAGTCGGGTGATTTGCTTTCCAGCCGAAGGCGGCGCTCGGCCGGGGCACCGCCACGGCGCAGCAGGCGGCGGGACGGACGCTCAATTTTTTCCGCCAATTCCGCCAGAGTTGGCGCGTCAAACAAATCCTGCAACAACAACTCAATCTGAAACGCGCCTTGCGCCCGGGAAATGACCCGGGTAGCCGTAAGCGAGTGACCGCCGAGTTCGAAAAAGTTGTCGTGAACCCCGACGCACTCTACGCCCAGGACTTCGCGCCAGATGTCCGCCAGTTTTTCTTCGGCCGGCGTGCGCGGCGCAACGAACGGTCTTTCGGATTCGACCCGGAAGTCAGGCTTCGGCAACGCGTTGCGATCCACCTTGCCATTGGGCGTCAACGGCAGCGCGTCCAGGAAAATAAAGGCGGCGGGTACCATGAAACCCGGCAGCATCTCCCGCAAAAAACGGCGCAACCCGCCGGCTTCGGTTTTTGATTTTCCACCCTGGCTTAACTCCAACGCGGAAGGCCGGGTATTGATTTCCGATTTGAGGACGACGTACGCTGCCAGACGATTTTCGCCGCTGGTGTCTCGACGCGCCATGACGACGGCTTCGCGCACGGCGGCATGCCGGTTGAGCGCGGCTTCGATTTCGCCCGGTTCAATACGCTGGCCGCGGATTTTGACCTGATGGTCCAGGCGACCGAGAAATTCGATCTGTCCGTCCGGCAGCCAGCGGACAAGGTCACCGGTCCGGTACAGCCGGGTGCCGGGTTCGGCGTTGAATGGATTTGGAATGAATTTTTCCGCCGTGAGATCGAGACGATGGCGATAACCGCGCGCCAGCCCCACGCCGCCGATGTGCAGTTCGCCGGGCACACCGACCGGCACGGGCTGGAGATTCTGGTCCAGGATGAAGACCTGGGTGTTGGCGATGGGTCGGCCGATGGGCGGCGGATTGGCATTTCTCCCGAACGGAGGAACCGGAGTCCATGTCGTAACCACCGTGTTCTCGGTCGGCCCATAATGATTGGATAACTCACAAGGAAGATTTTTTCCGGGCGCCTGATGCAATTTATCGCCTCCGGTTAGTAGCGCTCGTAACACGCAATCGCCCGGCCATGGTCTGTCCAGCATGGCTTCGGCCAGTGGCGTGGGGACAAACGCCAGCGTGATTTTTTTCCCCGCCAGCCAGCGCAACAGTTTCCCGGACGAAAGCCGTGTTTCTTCGTCGGGAATATGAATGCTCGCGCCGGCGGTGAGGTACGGCCATAACTCCCAGACTGACGCATCAAATGCCGGGGTCGCGATTTGCGTAGCGCGATCGGCGGGCGCCACCCGGTAAGTGTGCTGGTGCCAGGTGATGAGATTGACCAGGCTCCGGTGCTCAATTTCGACGCCCTTCGGTTGGCCGGTCGAGCCGGAGGTGTAGATGACGTAGGCCAAATTACCGGAATGCGGAGTGCGGAGTGCGGAGTGCGGAGTGGATTCGTGATACCTGTTACGTATTGCATCATGTGCGCCATCCACGCATAACACCGTCAAATTCGGGATTTCAAAATTGAGGCGGTCACGCAGCGACTGTTGTGTGAGCAAGACGGGCACCCGGGCATCTTCGAGCATGAACTTGAGCCGCTCGGTCGGATACGACGGATCCAGCGGTACGTAAGCGCCGCCGGCCTTCCAAATCGCAAGCTTGCCCACGACCATCGCCACGGAACGCTCCAGGCAGACGCCGACACAAACTTCCGGGCCGACCGCCAGTTCGCGCAAGCGGTGCGCGAGTTGGTCCGCGCGTTCGTTCAGCTCGCCGTAGGTCAGTTGCCCGGCTCCGTCAGCCACGGCGAGGGCCTCGGGCGTTCGCGCCGCCTGCTCCTCAAAAAGTTGGTGGGCACATTTGTTCCGGGGAAACTCCGCCGCCGTGTCGTTCCATTTTGCTATGATTTGATCGCGTTCGGCGTCCGTCAACATCGCCAACCGCGCCACCGGCTCTTCCGGATCGGCCGCCATGTTTTCAAGCAGCGTTTTGAAATGGCCGAGCATCCGGGCAACAGCGTCGTCGTCGAAACGATTCCGGCGATAAAGGATTTTGATCTTCACCGCCTCGCCACCGTAAGCATCCACCGCCAGCGGGTAATTGGACTGGCTCCGGATGCTGAATTGGCGGTTAGTCCATTTGCCACCTTGCGCCCGCAAGGCGGCGTCCCACGACGGGTCCTGATAATTGAAAATCGTCTCGAACAGCGGCTGGCCGCGCGGCACATCACTCCAGCCCTGGATGGCTACCAACGGCGCGTGTTCGAAATCGCGCAGCGCGTTCCACGCCTCGCGGACGGTTCGCAGCCAGGATACCAGCGGCATCTCCGGCGCCACCCGAACCCGCACGGGCACGGTGTTGATGAACAACCCGACGGTCGCCCCGGCGCCCGGCAGGTTGGACCGCCGGCCCGCGCGGATGGCACCGAATACCACATCTTCCTCGCGACTGTAACGGCTCAACAGCAACGCCCAGGCGCCTTGCAACACTGTGTTGGGGGTGAAGCCGTTCTTTCGCGCCACCGATTTTAAGGCGGCCGTCGTGCGCCCGGACAGGCTGACTTCCTGTTCTCCGCGAATTCGTCCCGGCTCAATTTTGCCAATCGGCCCCGCTGGCGTATGAGGCGTGCCAATGGGTGTCGGCGTCACGAATCCTTTCAAGGTCTGCCGCCAGAAAGTCTCCGCCGCTGACCAATCCTGTCGTTGCAGCCAATCAATGTATTCGCGGTAAGGCCGGGGCGCCGGCAAATCCGGGTCGTCGCCGCGAACAAAGGCTTCGTAGCACGCGAAGACTTCATTGAGCACCAGGACGACCGCACGGCCATCAATCAACAGGTGATGAAAAGTCCAAAGGAACCGGCAGACAGCCTCGCCCAGGCGGAAGAGCGCCACCCGCATCGGCGGTTTTTCAGACAGGCTGAAGCCGCGCTCGCGGTCGGCCTGCAACGCGGTTTCAAACCGGCTTTCTTGTTCCGCCGGCAATGTCTCACGCCAGTCTTCAAATTTGAATTCGACCGCGGTTTGCGGCCGGACCTCCTGGCGCGGTTCAGCCAGACCCGACCAGTGGAAAGTCGTCCGCAAGACAGCGTGCCGGTCCACCACCCGCTGCCAGGCGCGTTCGAAGGCCGGGACGTCCAGATTCTCCGGCGTCGTGCAAAAAATTTGCTCCACGTCCACCCCCGCTTCCCGCGCTGACAGGGCGTGAAACAGCATACCCTGCTGCATCGGCGAGAGCGGATAGGAATTCAATTGTTTCTCCATGTTCATCTGACCAATCCGGCGATCCGCTCCCACCGTAAGTGAGGAGGGCATGTTTGTATAAGTGGGTAAAAACCGCAAACGCCGTGGGCAAACACCCCATTCAATTCGCGAATCCGGCCCCGGCGGCGCCCTGGAGAAGGGTGACTACCCATTTTACGACCACGAGCACGGGTGTTCACTGTTTACATTTGAATTAAGGAAAAATGAGTGCGGCCCAACAATTTTTGGAACCATCGGGCGCGATCAAACCCATGCCCGGGCTCCCACCTCCGTCCATTTCACGTCCCGCCCCGGTTGCGGTGCTCGGCGTGGTCTTCGACAACGTCACGTTTGCTGAGACCTTGAAACGGATCCAGGACATGGTTGCCGCGCGCCAGCCGCATTACGTCGTCACGGCCAATGTGGATTTCCTGGTGCAAGCGCGGCGCGACGCGGAACTCCGCCGGATCCTGGCCGAGGCGCATCTGGTGCTCTGCGACGGCACGCCGCTGGTGTGGGCGTCGCGGCTGTTGGGCAATCCGCTGCCGGAACGCGTGGCCGGCTCGGACCTGGCACCGGAAATCCTGCGCCTCGCCGCGAAAAAAAACTATCGGATTTTTTTCCTTGGCGCCGCCCCGCAAACCAATGAGCAGGCTGTCGCTAACGTGCGGACCGAATTCCCGAATCTGGTCATCGGCCATTATTCACCGCCGTTCCGGCCGCTTGCCGAAATGAACCATGACGAGATCCGGGAAAAAATCCTCGCTGCGCGGCCGGACTTGCTGTTCGTCGCGTTCGGCTGCCCGAAGGCGGAAAAATGGATGGCAAGGCACTATCGTTCACTGGGGGTGCCGGTGGTAATGGGGGTTGGCGCAACGATCGATTTTCTGGCGGGCCGCGTCAGGCGTGCACCGGTCTGGATGCGGCAAGCCGGCCTCGAATGGCTGTTCCGGCTGGGCCGGGAACCGCGCCGGCTGTTCAAGCGTTACGCAACCGATTTGTGGCATTTCGGCCCGGCCATGGCCGCCGAGATGTGGCGGGCGAAATTCCGGGCCCGGCGGCAGCCGGAGATTTCCAAAGTGGCGGACGACGCGGCATGAACATCGGCATTTCCACTTCGGTGATTCAACGCGGCAGAAGCGGCGTGGCTCAATATGTTCTGGCGCTGGTGCGCGCGCTTCTGCCCCACACCGCGCAGCATCAATTCACGCTGTTTGTGCTGGAGGAAGACCTGCCGCTGTTCGCCTTTGCCGAATCGGAACTGAAAATCGTCCCGGTGTCGGAGCGGTTTCGTCCTGCCTTGAAAAACATCTGGTGGCACCAAACGGCGCTGCCCCAAATCGCGCGCGACCGCCGGCTGGATGTGTTGCACGTGCCGAGTTACCGGCGGATGCTATGGCCGCAACCCTGCGCGCTGGTCGCCACCATTCACGATCTCGCACCGTTCCATTTCGCCGGCAAATACGACCGCCTGCGGATGTTTTACGGGCGGGTCGTGGCGCGGAAACTGGCGCAACGGCAGGATCAAATCATTACCGTCAGCCGGGCCACAGGACAGGATGTTCTCCAGTTCTTCGGCGTTGCGGAAGAGCGGTTGAGCGTGATTCCCAACGGTGTGGACCACACGCGATTCTTCCCGGGATCGCGCGCGACCGCCCGCAAACAGGTGGCGGAACAGCATGGTTTGTACCGGCCGTTTTTTCTTTACGTCGCGCGGCTGGAGCACCCGGGCAAAAATCACGTCCAGCTGATTGAAGCGTTTAACCGGTTTAAAACCGAAACCGGATCGGAATGGCAACTGGCGTTTGCGGGCAGCGATTGGCATGGCGCGAAGGCCATCCGCGCCGCGATTCAACAATCGCCATTTGCGACCAACATCCACTGCCTCGGCTTCGTCACGGAGAACGATTTGCCGAATTTGTATCGCGCCGCGGAGGTGTTTGTTTACCCGTCTTTGTTTGAAGGATTTGGTTTGCCGCCGATGGAAGCAATGGCTTGCGGTTGCCCCGTCATCAGCTCGACGCGCGGCGCATTGGGCGAGGCAGTCGGCGACGCAGCCGCCCCGGTCAACCCGGAAGACACCGGTTCATTGCAACGGCAGCTGGCGCGGCTGGTGGCCGAGGAAGGGCTGCGCCAACAATTGCGTGCCGCGGGTTTGAAACAGGCGCGGTGCTTCGACTGGCAGACCACGGCGGCCGCGACTTTTGAGGTGTATGCGCGGGCGGCTGCCGAAAAAGCCAAAACCCGGAGCCTGCAAATCGCCCTGGCGGCCTTTAAACAACCAGGCAATCGTTGAGTGTCTGACAACCCGAACCCACCGCGGTGGGTCAATCCGCCCCTGCCTTTCAGGGTTTCACCCATCTACCAAAATGAAAACCCAACAGCCTATGATAACGCTCACAATGATAAATCAAATGGAAAGGAAGATGACTCCATGAAAAAAAGGCGAGCAGACACAAGGCCCGGGTCGCGAAAGAGTTTATTCGGAATGTTGGCATATCTCCTTGGAATTTCACTGGTCGTTCTTTTTGGCGCTTCGAATGCAGCCGCGCAAACCAGCCCTGATTTCCTGCCTGGCCAGGTTCTGGTAAAGCCGTTGCCCGGCGCAAACTTGTCCACGCTGAACCATATGCTCGGCGTACCTGTGCTCAAAGTTTTCCCGTCGATTGGCAATCTCGAAGTCGTCCAGGTGCCCACGGGCGCGACGGCTGATGCGTTAATCGGCCTGTACCAGCAAAGCGGACTCGTCCAATACGCCGAGCACGATTTCTATGTCCGGGCGCTCAATGATCCAAACGATTTTTATTATCAGCAGGGCAATCTTTGGAATCTGAAGAACACGGGCCAGACCGGCGGCACACCGGGTGCGGACATTCGCGCATCGGAAGCCTGGAGCCTCATCACCGACGCGAGCGATGTTGTGGTGGCGGACGTGGACACCGGTATCCGCTACACACACCGGGATCTCGCGGCGAACATGTGGGTGAACCCGGCGGATGGCAGCCACGGCATCAACGTCGTCGCCGGCAACAACAACCCGTGGGACGACTACGGCCACGGCTCGCATGTCGCCGGCATCATCGGCGCGGTCGGCAACAACAGCGTGGGGATGGTGGGCGTGTGCTGGCAGGTCCAGCTCATGGCATGCAAATTTCTGGATGCGACCGGCACCGGCACGATTGATGGCGCCATTACCTGTCTGGATTATGCGCGCAGCCATGGCGCGAAGGTTGTCAATGCCAGTTGGGGCAGCTTTACGTTCACTTCGCAGGCGCTCCACGACGCCGTGGCCAGCCTGCGGGACGCGGACATCATTTTCGTTGCCGCGGCCGGCAATTCCGGTGCGAACAACGACGTAACGCCGCTCTACCCGGCGAGTTATTCGGACCTCGACAACGTGGTGTCCGTCGCGGCGACCGACGACAATGACAACCTTGCCAGTTGGTCCGATTACGGCGCGACGAATGTGGATCTGGCCGCACCGGGCACGCCGATTTTTTCCTGCTGGAACGGTTCGGACAACGACTATGAATGGGACAACGGCACTTCGATGGCCTGTGCCCATGTCACGGGCGCCTGTGCGTTGCTGCGCGCTTATTATCCGAACGAAAATCACCGGCAAATCATCCAGCAACTGCTGAACGGAACCGATCCGCTGCCGTCACTGGTGGGAAAATGCAAGAGCGGCGGGCGGTTGGATTTGTTCAAGGCGCTGGAGACCGCGCCTGTGCCGTCGTCACCACTGCCCTTGAATACCGGCCTCACGTTATAGCCACCAAAATATTTCATGAATTGTATGAATCAACACACGAACCTGAACCTGTTTATGATGACAAAACATCCGCAAGACCAGTGTGGCAGCTTTCGACTGAAAGCTGGAATATTTAACATGATCGGCACAACGCTGCTGCTGCTGGCCCTGGCAGCGCCGGCGCCGATTTCGGCCCAAACCAATCCCCCCGCCACGCTGACGGTGAGGGCAACCGGCGGCCAGGTCCGGGTGGTGCTTCATGGTCAACCCAACCAGGTCGACGAAATCGAAGCTTCAACCAATCTGACGCATTGGGCCGGCATTGCCCAGCGGGCCTCCGGCAATTACGGAAGATTGATTATCACGAATTCATTGGCCGGCCAAACGGGGCACTTTCCCGTCCGCTTTTATCGGGCGGTGCAACCGGGCGCATTTTTGTCAAGCACTGGACTGACTCAGGACCTGACTGGCCTGGGGCAGGACGATTACGTGCCCGACAGGATTCTGGTCAAACCGCTGGCCGGTGTGAAGTTGTCCGGGCTGAACCTCTCACTGGGCGTTTCCGTGCTCGACGTCTTTCCGACGCTCGGCAACTTGCAAGTCGTCAAAGTGCCGCTCTCGATGACCTCCAGCACCCTGATTGCGCTGTACCAGCAAAGTGGATTGGTGCAATACGCCGAACACGATTTTTATGTGCATGCGCTGGCGTCGCCAAACGATTTTTATTATCAGCAGGGCAATCTTTGGGGCCTGCACAACTACGGCCAGTTCGGCGGCAAGACCAACGCAGACATTGACGCGCCGGATGCCTGGAACGTCCAGCATGACGCCTCCAACATCATCGTCGCGGTTGTGGATACCGGTGTTTATTATACGCACGAGGATCTGGCGGGTAACATGTGGCACAACCCGCAGGAAAACCAGGACGGCTACACCAACGACCTTTACGGCATTAACGTCACAACCAACGGTCTGGGCAACGGCAATCCGCTGGACGACTACGGTCACGGCACGCACGTCGCCGGCACCATCGGCGCAGTGGGCAACAACACGGTCGGCGTGGTGGGCGTGGCGTGGCACGTGCAAATCATGGCGTGCAAATTTCTGGACTCGACGGGCAGCGGCACGATCGACGGCGCCATTCAATGCCTGCAATTCGCGCAAAGCCACGGCGCCAACATCGTCAACGCCAGTTGGGGTTCCACCGGTTTCACGTCACAGGCGCTGCACGACGCCATCGCCAGCTTGCGCAACGCGGGCATCATGTTCGTGGCCGCCGCCGGCAATTCCGGCGCGGACAACGACGTGACGCCGCTCTATCCGGCCAGCTATTCCGACCTGGACAACGTCATCGCCGTCGCAGCAACCGACTCCAGCGATTCACTTACCAGTTGGTCGGATTACGGCGCGACGAACGTGGACCTGGCCACGCCGGGCGTCGAGATTTATTCCTGTTGGAACGGCTCCAACAGCGATTACCAGTTCGAGGACGGCACCTCGATGGCGTGCGCGATGACGGCGGGCGCAGTCACGGTGATGGAGGCCCATTTCCCGAGCGAAAATTACCGGCAAATCAAACAACAGATTATGACCAACGTGGACCTCGAACCGACCTTGCAAGGCAAATGTATCAGCGGCGGCCGGTTGAATCTTTACAAGGCGCTCACCGGCGGCGCGGCGCCTCCACCGACCCTGACGGCGAATTTCTCGGCCAACCCGACCAGCGGCCAGGCGCCGTTGACCGTGCAATTCACCGACTCGTCCACCGGCAATCCGGTTTCGTGGAACTGGAATTTTGGCGATGGCACCACCAGCACAACTCAGAATCCATCGCACACATTCAACAACACAGGCAATTTCACCGTGACCTTGACCGTGGCCAACGGCAGCGGTCAGACCAGCAGCGCCAGCCAGACGATTGCTGCAACAAGTTCCACAAACGGAGCGCCGGTCATCACGCTTACAGCCACGCAACCTGATGCTTATTTCAACGGGCAGGTCCCCGGCACCATCAACTTCCATCGCACCGGCGACACCTCGCAATCCTATCAAGTGAATTGGACATTCTCCGGCACCGCCGTGAACGGCGTGGATTTCCAGCAACTGCCGACGAACAGTCCCTTCCCCGCCGGCCAGTCGGACGCCGCACTGGCCATCACGCCCATCAATCATGGCCAGACGAGCGACAAGACGGTGATTGTTACGCTCGCACCCGGCTCGGCCTACCAAGCCGGCTCGCCAAGCAGCGCCACCGTCACGATTCACGCCAGCGTCACCAATGCCGCACCGACGGCGAGTTTCACGGCGAATCCGACCTCGGGTCAGGCGCCATTGACCGTGCAATTCACCGACACGTCCTTGGGAAATCCGGTTTCATGGAACTGGAACTTTGGCGATGGGTCAACCAGCACAACACAGAGTCCGTCGCACACGTTCAGCAGTGCCGGTAATTTCACCGTGACGCTGACGGTGGCCAACAGCAGCAGCCAGACCAGCAGCGCGACCCAGACCATCATCGTAACGAACGCATCCGCATCAGTAACGGCCAGCTTCTCAGCCAATCCGAGTTCGGGCCAGGCTCCCTTGGCCGTGCAGTTCACCGACCAATCCAGCGGCCCGGTATCGTCCTGGAACTGGAATTTTGGTGATGGCTCGACCAGCACAGCACAGAGTCCGTCGCACACTTACAGCGGTGCCGGCAGCTTCTCCGCCACGTTGACCGTGACCGGCAGCAGTGGCCAGACCAGCAGCGCCAGCCATACCATCACGGTCACGAACGCACCGGCACCAGTGGCAGCCGCCTTCTCGGCCAATCCGAGTTCGGGCCAGGCGCCTTTGGCCGTGCAATTCATTGACCAATCCAGCGGTCCGGTCACTTCGTGGAGTTGGAATTTCGGTGATGGCTCGACCAGCACAACACAGAGTCCGTCGCACACTTACAATAGTGCCGGCAACTTCTCAGCCACGTTGACCGTGACCGGCAGCAGCGGCCAGACCAGCAGTGCCAGCCACGCCATCACGGTCACGAACGCGCCACCACCGCCGGTGACGGCAAGCTTTTCGGCCAATCCCAGTTCAGGTCAGGCACCATTGAACGTGCAGTTCACCGACCAATCCAGCGGTCCAGTGACTTCGTGGAGCTGGAATTTCGGTGACGGCACGACCAGTACGACACAGAATCCGTCGCACACTTACAGCAGCGCCGGAAATTTCACAGCCAAATTGACCGTGACCGGCAGCAGCGGCCAGACCGGCAGTGCCAGCCACGCCATCACGGTAACAAACGCGCCACCGCCGCCGGTGACGGCAAGCTTTTCGGCCAATCCCAGTTCAGGTCAGGCACCGTTGAACGTGCAGTTCACCGACCAATCCAGCGGTCCAGTGACTTCGTGGAGCTGGAATTTCGGTGACGGCACGACCAGTACGACACAGAATCCGTCGCACACTTACAG
>JANWKE010000069.1 GCA_025451535.1 Verrucomicrobiia bacterium | reverse complement strand
GGGCAAAACGGCTCGATACCAACAGTCCGGCGGAAATGAAACGCGCCCACAGAGCCGCCGCCTTCGCCTGCGAAAAACTCGAACAGTTCACCGGCCTTTCCGCGACCGCGCAGGAATCCGTCGAGTCGGCCCGCCGCCACGATGGGCGGCAATGGGATTATCCCTACGGCTGGGCGCCGCACCAGATGCTCGCCTGGCAGGGATTCAAGAATTACGGCCTCGAGGCCGACGCCGGACGGCTGGCTTACCGCTGGCTCTACGCCATTGTCAAAAACGCGCACGACTACAACGGCATGGTTCCCGAAAAATACAACGTCGTAACCGGCTCGCACGACGTGTTCGTCGAATACGGCAACGTCGGCACGAAGTTTTCCTACATCGCCACGGAAGGTTTCGGCTGGATGAATGCCTCGTTTGAAGTCGGGATGACTTTTCTTGCGCCGGCACAACTGAAGGATTTGCGGAGATTGAAACCGCCGCCGCTGGAATGAATGCGTTTGCCGCAAACACCGAATTCGGGTCGGGCTGATTCAACTATTGGCAGTCTTGGTTTCCAAAATGACAGGCCCGATCCAAGTGATTCGTCTTGATCAAATAGGAATTGTGAGCGGATTTGAAAATTGTTGTGTGGGATATCGCGTCAATCGCTTGGCCGAGTTCTGCAAAACGCGGATTGTTTAGGTCGAGCAAAAGGTCATCAAGTTTGACTTTGATCGGTTTTAGGAATTGCGAAAGTCCAGCCATAATCTTATTGAGGTTTATTCGCAGGCAGGATTAGATCACCACCAAATTGATGAAACAACTTTATTTTCTCGAAAGCTTGTCCGCTGCAAGACAGAAATTTATGCCACCGCTCAGATTTCAAAATTGTTGTGTCGGGAGAGAGGCATAGTTCGGGATTCCAAAACCATTTCTGGTTTTTATTTAGCGTGCCAGCATCCAGCCAGACGTGGCGAAACGAGTCAAAAGCGTAGGAATGACCATGATTCAGCACGCGCACCAGAGACGCAAAGTGACACAGATGGACAGCAGTGGCAACGTTGAACAGGTTTGAACTTGTTGTTACTGGATGTTGTTACCAACAACAAAATATCATAAACACATTGATTCTATTGAGATGGCGGAAGGGGTGGGATTCGTGCCCAAAATCGCCATTTTCTGGGCCTATATTAACCAGTTCGCCGAACAATTCAACTATACTCCCCTAGAATTTTGCTTAACTTGGCTATACAATCTACTGACACTTTTACTGACAGTGCCTGACCCTTGAAAAGGTAAGTTTGCCAAAATATTTTTTGCAACAAGAAGTTTGAGATCGTTGACGTCTCAAAGGAGGCGGAGGTTGAAATCGGACGACTAATGCCCGTCTTTCGTGCAAAAACTGCACATTTTCCTGAGCAATTTCAATTAAATCCTTCACTATTTAGCTTTACCCATTTTAAACCCGTACGGTCCTACGGCTGCCACACAGCCCGATAAAATGCGGCTGACGACGATGTGTTGTTCGTGAAATTCAGGGTGGCAGTGATGAGCGTGTTGGTCGAGATCGGGATCCAGTTTCCCGCAGTCAGGTCCGTGGCCGATTGAATCACGTACGGCACACCGGACAAGCCCTGTAATTGGTAACTGAACTGGCCGGAGGATGGACTCGGAAGCACGGTGAGCCCCGGCGCTGTCGGCACGAGATTGATGGCGGTCGCGGAGAAAGGCGCGAACGTGTAGTTGAAGCTGGCCGCCGCGCTCGAGAAGTTGCCCTGGGCGATATCGCAAGAGCCTATCCCGGTTGCGGCCGCGTTGTCCTGCGGGATGCCGTACGACCAGGTGGTGGCGCCGGGTGAAGGCACGTAGCCGGCCAGGTTGAAGGCGACTGTCAGGTTCGTGTAGCTGCTCTTGTTGATAACCAGCAGGCTCAAGGCACCGTCCATCCGGCGCACGGCGTAGGTGGCGAGTAACAGGTAATCGCTCGTGGCCGCGACTACTGTGTCGCCGCCACTGACAAAGTGCGGCACCAGCTTGTCGCAATAATATGTGGGGTAACAGGAACTCGGGACATCTCCCAAGCCGCCCACGATGCCTCCGTCAGCAATGTAAGCGCCGCTGGAGTTGGTCCGCCAGCCATAGTAAGACGGGTCCGAACTGCTGAGAGCGCTTTGTCCGTTCCGGAAGTCCCACCAGATATGCGACTGGAACTCGGTCTGCAAAAATTCGCCGAGGCTGTCCAGATAGGTCAGGCCGCCCACGAGGCTGCCGGTCTGCCGGTCGCCGCCCAGACCGCATTCGGTGCATTCAAGGGTGACATTGCTTCCCGCGCTGCCCAGGTAATCTGTCAGCATTTGGCGCAGGCTGACGGCGTCCGGTTGAATCTTGCTGTACCAAAGCAGGTCCTGCGTGTCGCCGTCGGCCGGCCCGTAGATGTGTTCGATCAGGAAATCCGGAAGGCAATCGTTGCTGCGCATATAGGTCAACATCACGGGCGTCCAACCATAGTGCTTCGCGCCCGTGCGCGGGTTGATGACAGGATGATCATTGTAATTCGAGGTGCCGTCCTCGGTAACGTCGGCGACTGCGCCGATCTGGATGGTCGGGTCCGCCGCTTTCATTTGCGCGTAATAATTCGTGAACCGCATGGCGTAGGTCCAGGGATCGTGCGGTTTCCAGGGCGAATTAGTGTTGTTGTCCACCTCCCAACTGCCGCCGACTTCGTTGCCAATCTCCCAGTATTTGAAATTGCAGTGGTTCGTAAGGTTGAACATGCGCACGCCCCAGGCGGCTTCCTCGGGGCTACTGGTTCCGTAATTGACAATAATAAAAGCCTGGGCATGTATGTTCGTGGCAACCTGGATAAAGTTGGTGGAGAACGATCCCCAGTTGCGCGGGCTGGTGTTCCCGTAACTCCACGCTTCATTGGTCCAATGATAACCATCACCCCAACTGCCGCCCGGCCAGCGCAGACAGGGATTGCCCATGGCATTTAACAGACTGATGGTCGTTGGCGTGGCTATGGCCCCATCCCACGCGACCTGGTTGACGCCGAGCATGTCCGGATTGACCGTTTGCCGGGCTTGCGACAACCCAACGCTCACATGCACCGTGGCCGGGGCGGGCGCCGCCACCAGCCGGACATCGGCGAGGTAGAACCTGGGTTGCGCCGTGCCGGTGCCCCAAATCTGAATCGCCTGCAAGTTGGTGTTGTTCACGCCGAGCGCGGAGAGCGAAAATGTGAATTGCTGCCAGCTATTGGTGGGCGCGGTGACGTTGATCCGTGGACCCCAAGGCCCTGAATCGGAACCTTGCTGCGCCTGCAGCCCGACAGCTTGCCCGCCGCTGGAGCCGCCGTTCAGCCAGAAGCTGATGCTGCTGTAGATCGTCGTATCAATCAAATCATGATGGATGTACCACGCCTGATTTCCGCCACTGGCGGCAATCACCATCGTATAGTGGCCGTTCCAGGCGGGGCTGTTGGTGATGTAATGCGGCACCCAGCCCCAATCCCCCCATCCATTGTTTTCGCTCAGTTGGGTCACCCCGGAAAAGATTGACATGTCATCGTTTGCGAGTGCGGGCGACGCAAGGGCCAGGAACCACAGGAGCGGGACGGCACGGAAGGAGAGCGGTTTGATAGTCATGCTTCCTGGAACGGATTTGCGAGTTTAACCAGGTGTTAATTGTTCCTAATCTACTGCAAAACCTGGTGATGTAAATGTTGCCCTTGTCGTGACTTTTAACGACACGGCTGGAAGAGCGGCATCGTGGATCAGGGCCAGGTGGTGTCGAGAGTTGTGGGTAAATTGGAGGGGTTGACAGGTCCAACCTGGTTCGATTCGATTGCCTCATTTTTCGATTTTATTCATGCCAGGCTGATCATATCGCAATGCAGTCAGGGGTTCGTTGTCAGGTATTTGGACGAGCGCAGAAGAACTGCTCCATGGTCAGGGGTTCGCACCGAATGCCGGATGGTTCGCAAGAGTACAACTCCGTGCGAAGGAACTTGCGTGGAATACATCACTTTGAACACCCCCACATTTTTTGCGACCAGAGATCACGCAGCGTTTGTTGGCCGGTCAGTCCCGCGTCCTTCCAGCCCAACGTGACATCTTGCGCTGCCGGGCCGCGATTGAACAAACCGATGGCCTTGCTGCCGTCCTTCAGGTCCTTCACCCAGATTTCCACGCCGTTGGTTTGCATTACCCGTCGCGCCGGGTTGCCCAGCGGGTCTTGATTCACGGCGAGCACTTCGTCATTGGTGAGCAAAGATAACCTCCATCCGTCCAGATCCGGCAGATTTGCGCCGAGCATGAGCGGCGACGGCGCCAGCGCCCAGAGCGACATTAGCATCACCTGTTCGTTTTTTGAGAATCGCGTCTGGCGTTCGGGTCCGGCAATGGTGCACTTGATGCCGATGTGTCCAAAGGGAATCATGTCCAAGTCAGGCCAGTGGCCCGGCCCGCCGACCCCCTGCCATCTGGCGAACAAATCGAAAGCACGGTTTAGATCCGGCCAGCGATCCCAAAAATCGCCGGAGATGCGCCACATATTCGCCATCCGGCTGATGTGATTGGCACGGGCAGGGGCCGTCGGCCCGGGCGACGTGCTGAAAACTATCGGGCGTCCGCACGGATCAATGGCTTTGCGGATCATTTCAATTTCATGTGAGTGATACGGGTTTGAAAGATCGTCCACCTTCACGAAGTCAACTCCCCACGAGACCCACAAGCGGGCGCACGAGTCGTACCAAGCCTGTCCGGCGGCATTGTCGCGTACGCCGAACATATCGGGGCACCAACCGCAGGTGTCATTCGTGTTGCCGGCGTCCGCCGCAGTGAAGCTGCCGCCTTCGATGGGGCTCCTGGCATATACCGCTTGCCGCGGAATCCCGCGCATCATGTGAATGCCGAACTTCAACCCCGTTGCGTGAATTTGGTCGGCGAGCGGCTTGAAACCTTTGCCGCCAACCGCCGACGGAAAGCGGTTCGTCGCTGGCAGCAGGCGGCCATAGTCGTCCGCAAAGAGTTTCGCGCCCGTTCGTTCCCGGGTGATGTCCCGGTCGTCATCGGGCGAGACCGAGTCATACCAACGGAAATCAGTCACAATATACTTCCAGCCGTGAGCCAGAAGATGCTCCCGCAGGTAACGGGCATTGGCCAACACCTCCTTCTCGGTGACGCTCGATCCCCAGGCGTCGTAGCTGTTCCAGCCCATCGGCGGCGTTGACGCCCATTTCCAACAGGACGGATTCGCAACTGGCGAATCCGCGCACAAAACGACAGGAAACGCGGACAAAACCACTGCGGCGAACAACAGGTTTTGAATGTTCTTATTTACCATGGCCGCAGAAATGTGGTGTGCCTCGCTAGTCGGTGATGGTCATTGGCAATTTCAGCGGGATATCGTCCGACGCCGCGCCGATGAGGAACTCATATTTCCCCGGTTCAACGACGTATTGCTTCCTCTGCATGTCCCAGTAGCGAAGCCGGTCGGCAGGCACTTCGACCGTGACACGTCTTGATTCGCCGCGCTTCAAATGTGCCCGGGCAAAACCGCACAGCGCGAGTTTTGGTTGTGGAACGCTGGAATGGACGTGGCGGAAATAGACCTGTGCGACTTCGTCGCCGTCGCGTTTGCCCGTATTTTTCACTGTGAATGATACCTTCACCGTTTCGGCCGGAGCTATTCTCTTCGAATCCAAACTCCCATGGCGGAACGAGAACGTTGTGTAGCTCAGGCCGTGACCGAACGCGTAGAGCGGTTGGCGGTTGAAGTAACGGTAGGTGCGGTTGCTCATCGAATAATCAGTGAAATCGGGCAGGTCCGCCGTGGACCGGTAGAACGTGATCGGCAAATGGCCGCTGGGATTGACATCGCCGAACAAAACGTTGGCAACAGCGAGTCCACCCTTCTCACCGGGATACCACGCCTGCAGAATCGCCGGCAGATGCTCCGCCTCCCACGGCATTGCGATCGCCGACCCGCTGCAGTTGACCATGACCACCGGCTTGCCGGTGGCGTAGAGCGCCTGGATGAGTTTTTGCTGCACTTCGGGCAGTTCAATCGCATCACGATCAAATCCTTCGCCTTCCTGCGCCGGAGTGATGCCGCCGACGTAAATGATCACGTCAGCATTCGCCGCTTTGCTGAGGGCTTCCGCGTTGAGTTCCGCCAAAGGACGGGTCGTATCGTTATCCTGGCGGCTCCACGCGGCAATCCCCCGATTGGTTTCGGTGGTGATCGGACAACCTTGTGCAAAAGTGACTTCGAGGTTTGTCCCGGCCAATCGCCTGACGCCGTTTAGAATTGAGACCGGGCGCGAAGCTGACCCATGGTAATTGCCATACAACATGGATATCGAGTTGCCATTGGGGCCGATGACGGCGATGCGCTTGATTTTTGTGCGGTTGAGGGGGAGGATGCCGTCGTTCTTCAGCAGCACGATGGATTCTTCGGCAATCTTGAGCGCCAGCGCACGGTGTTGAGGCGTGTCGTTCTGGTCAAGGCCGATTTTGGAATACGGACAATCTTCAGGCGGATCGAACAAACCGAGTTTAAAGCGCGTCCATAACGTATAATATAAGGCCTGGTCAATTTCCTGCTCGGCGACCCGTCGTTGTTGAACCGCCTTTACCAAAGCGTTGTAATCTCCGCCGCAACAGAGATCGCAGCCGGCCTTCACCGCATCGGCGGCGGCTTTCTCCGGCGTGTTCACGTAGTGGTGTTGGCTCCAAATATCGCCGATGGCGCCGCAATCCGAGACAACGTAACCGTCAAATCCCCATTGCTTGCGCAACAGATCGATGAGCAGAAAGGAACTGGCGCAATCCGGCACGCCATAAAGTGCGCTGTAAGCGCCCATGACACCACCCACGTGCCCCTCGCGCACTGCCATCTCGAATTGTGGCAGGTAAGTTTCATATAAATCGCGTTCGGGCGGTGCGGCATTGAACCGGTGACGCTCCGACTCCGGGCCGTTGTGGACCGCATAATGTTTGGCGCAGGCCATCGCCAGCATGTAGTTCGGGTCGTCGCCTTGTATTCCTTTAATGAACGGCACGGCGAGCGTGCCCGCCAGGAAGGGGTCTTCCCCGTAAGTTTCCTGGCCGCGGCCCCAACGCGGGTCGCGGAAAATGTTGATGTTTGGCGTCCAGAACGTCAGGCCGTTCCACCATTTGGAGTTGCCGTTATGTTTCGAGGCGTAATCGTTGAATTTCGCCCGGCCTTCTACGCCGATGACGTGTCCTTCCTGGTGAAGCAAGGAGGGATCCCAGGTGGACGCCATGCCGACAGGTTCCGGGAACACGGTGGCGATGCCGTCATTGGCGACACCGTGCAACGCTTCGTTCCAATAATTATAGGCCGGCAGATTGAGTCGCGGAATCGCCGGCGCATCGTTCTGCAACTGTGCAACCTTCTCAGCCAGCGACATGCGGCGGATCAGATCATTTTCGCGGGCCGCCAATGGCTGCGACGGGTCCCGCCAGATCGGCGGCTCGCTGATTTCCGGTATCCGAGTCGCCGCGGCTGAAAAAGGTTCCGCCAACTCTGAAGCATTGAAAGCAACGACTGATGCGCCCGAGGCATCCTTCACCTCAAACGTGTTGAACTTGGCCGTGCCCTTGCTTGCCGAGAACGAGACTTTCAGCGGGCCGCGAATCGAGTCATCTTCATGCTCGACCTCGCCGGTGATGAAACAGACCTTTCGCGCACCAACCGCCGTGGTAAAAATGTCGAAATTAGTGGCGAGCACGGTATCGCCTGACATTACGTCAAATTGTCTTTCGCCAGGCGCGTCAGCCACCGTCTCCACTTCGCCAATCGCAATCGTGTATCTGCCTGCCGGCAAATGCGCCATGCTGACGGTGAAATTTGTTCCGTTCATTTCTTCCCGAAACGCCGCCGCATTGTTGGTGGCGCCCCCGATGGCGACTGACGCATCGTCCTTGCGATGGGCAAAGTCGCCGCTGATGCTTACCGCCTGTCCGCAAGTGACGCAGATTTCGTCGGCCGCAAATGCGGCGGGAACGGACAGCCACAGGCTCGCGATGCACCCGAGGGACACGATTGCCAGAGACCCGGTTCGATCAAAGGCGGTTTTCTTGAGTCGAGGCTTCAATTGAAATTCGGCTTCTTATGGCAGAGACGGGCGGGATGCACAAGGAAAGTGTGCATGATTGTGTGGCGGGCTAGAGGCCTCCGGCGGTCGCCGTCAGTTTGAATTCGCCAGCGGGATTCCGACAATGTCGGCATTTTACGGCAGCGGTGGACCGAGTTTGACGCGGTAGAATCGCTGCGATGCGGCAGGTGAATTCGTATCCGTCCAATTGAACGGCAGCGTGGGCGAATTGGTGACGAAGACGGTGCTCCATTGCGTGAGATTGGTCGAGGTTTCCACCGCGTAATCCGGTCCGTTCTGTCCGCTGACGCTGAAACCGAACAGTCCGCCTGCGGCTGAAACATTGCTGACCGTCGGCGCAGTAAGCGGATTCACCATGATCGAGAAACTCTGCGTGGCGCTGAGAGGCGGCGTGCCGTTGTCGGAAACTTCCAAAGTGAAATTATTTGTCGAATTCGCCTGTGTTACAAGCGGGCGGAATGAGAACGCGCCGCTGCTGGAGTTGAGCGTGGCATTCGTCGCACCGGCAAGTAATGCGAACGTCAGCGTCTGCGGCGGCTGGTTGGTGTCGGTGGCGCTGGCGGTAAACGCAACCGCCTGGCCGACGTTCACGGTCTGGTTGCCAATAGGCGCCAGCGTGGGCGGCGTGTTGGGCGGCGTGACCGCGTTCAGCGTGAGGGCGATGGTCGTCGTATGACTAATCAATCCTGCGGTGACGATGACGGTCACATTCGATGTGCCGGAAGTTACGGTATTGGATGCCGTGAGCGTCAGCGCGGTGTCACCGCCGGTGGTTGGATTCGCGGCAAACGCGGTTGTAACTCCGGCTGGGAGATTACTTGCGCTCAACGTATAGCAAGCGTTCAAGCCATCGGTTGGAGTCACCGTGATGATGCTTGCGCCGTTCGTTCCGCCGTTCACTGTCAGGCTGGTGGGATTCGCCGCCAGGTTGAAGTCCGGCACGGGGTTGCTATATGAAACGGAATCAATGTAACAGGTGCCCGTCCAGCCGGCGCTCGTGATAAATTGAACGCCGAGAGCCTGTAATGGTGAGGCGGCGTTCGTCGGCACGGTTACGGTAATCGTGTTCCACGCATTAGCCGTCAGACTTGGATACCAGCTGCTAGTCCACGTCCAGTTGTGGTCTTGCAGATACGGTTGGAGCGCCGTCACCTTGCTGCCGCTGGGAATCCAGACATGAAAGGTAATTGTCGTGCCCGGCACGACAGCCACGTTGCCCACGGACGGAGACGCGGTGCCCGCGGATGAGCCATTGAAGTTCACGGCCAGCGACTGATTGCCGGCATAATGCTGGACGGTTGAAGTCGCGACGCCGGAAACGATGCCGCCGCCCCCGGTCCAACCTTGCGAACTGGATTCGAAGTTGAATTGCGCCGGGTCGGCGATGACGCCGGACGTCGTCGCGTGAGCTTCAGGCGAAAAACCTGACGAGCCGGAACCGTTGACGGCGGCGACCTGATAGTAATAGGTGGTGCCACTGTTGAGGCTGGTATTGGTATAGGATGTGCCGGTGATGCCAGTAACGACGGGTGAGATCGAACTCTCAGAACCGCTCTGTGTCGCGCGGTAAAGATTGTAGCTGGTCGCTCCGCTGCCGGCAGTCCAGGATAAAATTACCTGGCTCGTGCCTCCCGTCGCGGTAAGACCAGATGCGGCATACGGAGCACCGTTGGGCGGCGGAGGCGCGGCTCCGCCAGTCAATACGGAAATAAGTCGTGCGTCAGTGACGGCGCCCGAGGTCCAGTCGAACGGACTGTTCGGTGTGCTCCAATAGAAGGGACTGAGTCCGTGGCCGCGGGCGGATTCGGCCACATACTTGTTCCAATAATACACGGAATCACTATTCCACGTCGCCTCCGTTCCGGTCAGAGGCGACGTATACGCCCCGAATTCGCCGATCATGACCGGAATGCCTCTGCTGACATACAAGTCGGTCAGCTGTTGAAAGAACGAATCTATGTCATATTCTTCACCCCAGGTGGCATTGCGGGTTGGGTCTCCCGAATAATGGTAAGCCGGCCCCCAGAAGTAAATCGCAGTGCCCCACGTTTGATCGGTGTGAATGATCGTAAACAGAGAAGGCGTATACTGATGATATTCGACCATCAGTCGGTTGGAAACCGTGTCCGTTGGCAAGGCGTTCAGCCACGTCGGGTCCGATACGCTTTGCAGCACCAGCCAGCGATTGGTGTTGTTGCCACCGGTGGCGCGGACCGCATTGACGAACGTCTGATAATAATACATCAACGTGACCTCTTCCGCAGTATTGTTCACGTTTGGTTCGTTCGCCGCGGCAAAAAGCAAGTGGTTGTCGTAGCCGGCAAAATTGGTGGCGATCTGCGTCCAATAGGACTTCATCTTCGCGTTGATGACGGGATTCACATTGGTGCCGATGTTGTTCTCCAGCCAGCCGTCGTCCCAGTGGTCGATGACGACGACATACATTCCGTCCGCGATCGCGTCGTCAACGGCCTGTTTGACCTGCGCCATGAAAGCGGGGTTAATCACGTAATTGGTGACTCCGCCGCTGATGTTAGTGGTGGAATTGAAATCCCAGGCGCACGGGATGCGAACGGCGTTGAACCCGGCGCCGGCGGCCGTGTTGAACACCGCCGCAGTCCAACTCGGCACTCCCCAAGTGGCTTCCAATGTGTTTCCCAGATTCCATCCGTAGGTGGGTATCGGGAGCGGCATCGAATCGGGAATGTTCGTGTTGCCTTGGGTAGTTTGGGCGGATAAACCGCCGGCCAGGCCGGCGATGAGAAATTGGAATAAAACGCTGCGAATGATGGCGTTCATGATTTTACTCAAGAGGATGTGCGATATTAATTCGACAAAAGATACACCCTTTTTACTGAAATGAATGTCGTCAAAAACCACGACACTGATGACAATTGCCGTCGCGGGCGCCCGATTCACAAATCCAGATCACATGTTAAGAAAAGACTACAATTAAGAGCTCTACATGAATTCGCTTGTGTCGTTAAAATTGACGACGCGCCCGGACGCAGCTTTCTGATTTGACGTGGGGATACTCCTGTCCCGGCATGTTGGAGGGCGCCGGCTTCCAATCGTCGGCCGGCTGATTCGTGTGGACACGGGCGGCAAAACATCCGGTTGCCAGGCCAGCGTCAATAATGTTGTGTACTTCAATTGTTGTGCGCTGTCCGCAGGCAGATCACGGTGTCCGCCGGATGGCTTTCGCGGTCAATGCTCATGATGTGAACCGACCCGGCGGATGCCTGCTTCCAAGCGACCGGTTTTTTTGTCAAAACGTCCGCGCAGTCCGTGACTTTTTGCGCGACCGACGGCGTGGTAAATTCCGTTCCGGCGTATCCCGGCAGAAGATGGATGAAAATTTTTCCCGGTTTGGACGTGAAGCCATATTGGCCATCCGCCGGATTCCACGGACCGCCGCGCGTGCCGTAAATGCTGTCGCCCACGATGCGCAGCCAGGCGCCGAATTTCCGCAGCAACGCCGCGTGCGTTTCTGGAATGGTTCCATGCCGGTCCGGTCCGACGTTCAGCAGCAGGTTCCCGTTGCGCACGACCGCGTCCACGAGATAGCGTGTAAGCTGGGTTTCGGTCATCAGATTTTGCCGGGTGTTGTAGCCCCAGGTGACTTGGTTTACGTTCAGGCATTTCTCCCACGGCTCGGCGCGCACCGGGCCTTTGATTTCCGCGCCGCCTTCCACGGAATCGAAATCGCCGATCCAGCCTGAGCGGCTGTTGCAGATGACCTTTGGCGAGTATTTTCGGACGATGCCCATGAGTCCGAGCGCCCGGCCGGACTTGTCGTAATAGCTGTTCTCCGGCGTCACCGGCCAGGCGTTGTGTGGATCTCGATATTTGCCCGGCTCCCAGAGGAACGCCGCGTCCCGATCCGAACCTTGTTGCGCCAGCCAGCCGCCGTCCCAAAAAAGAAAGTCCATTTTCCCATAGTTCCGGAACAGCGTGCGCACCTCCTCATAGACTTCATTTTTCATCACGTCGGCGTTTTCCTTGTGCCATGCCGCCGTTTTGTAGCCCCATGTGTTGGGCGCGCAATTTGTCCCAGTCACGTCGTAGTAACCCGGGTAACGCCAGTCAATCGGCGAGTAGTAAACGCCCACCCGCAATCCCGCCGTGCGGCACGCCTTGACATATTCGCCAAAAAGGTCGCGGTGCAGAGTCTGCACGCTCGTGAAGGCGTTGGTGAAATGGCTGTCGAACAGCGCAAACCCGTCGTGATGCCGCGCGGTGAGGCACATGTATTTCATGCCCGCGTCTTTGGCGAGTTGCGCCCACTCGGCGGGATGATAATCCTTCGCGTCAAAATAGACACCATCGCCCTGGTCAAAGGCATATTTGCGGTAGGCGTCAATAGGGATGGCAGCCTGCTCCATATACCACTCACCCTTGGCAGGCACGGCGTAAAGCCCCCAGTGAATGAACATCCCGAACTTTGCGTCGCGCCACCATTTCATCGCGGCGTCGCTCTGCTGGCGGATGCCCATGTCCGTTCGCGGTTCGCGCGCGGCGGCCGTAAAAACCGTGAACGCCAACAGAGCCAGTGTGATTCGATTCAGTTTCATGAAAGTTCCTGCGCTGATGGTGCAGTTGGCCAGCCCGTCCGCGTGCGCTACCCATCGCGCCATTGAAACCGGCTGATTCGTCCGTTATCAATTCCCGCAAGTCACGGCACAGCCGGACGCGGCGCGCACGGTTGCGTTTGCAGCGTTGCCGTGGCCGGTTTGAGACTCTCGGAACTGGCGGTCAATTTGAATTCGCCGGCCTCACGTGTGGATTGCACAATGATTTGCGCCAGGCCGTTGAACAGGCTGCGGGACCACGGCGGAACGCCGGCGTTCCCAAAGGTTTTGACGTTCACATTGGGATTCAAACCGCCGGAGCCCACGCCGTTGTAGACCCCCACAGCAACAACGTTGTCGCCGGCGTGGACAAATTTTTTAATGTCGAAAATCGGTCGCGCCTGCCAGTCATGCGATTCCCCAACAAACTCGCCGTTCACAAAATACCAGCCCTCGTCGTCGCAGCCTGAGAAGCAGATTTGCACGCCTTCACCTTTCAAGTCTTCGTCCGTCAGCGTGAAATGAGCGCGGTAAATCGCCGTGGTGTCCGGCGCTTTGATCGTCAATTCGCCGCCGCTGGTTTGGGCGTTCACATTTGTCCACGCCGAGTCGTCAAAATCATCCGCGTATTCCGGCAGGACGCTGCGGTTGTGCGGGACTTTTGCCAGCTGCCAGCGCCAGTCGTTCAGGGCGACATTGCGCTCCGGCACGTTCGGGACGAACGTGTCCGGCTCATGGCAACTGGGGTCGCCGTTGCCCACGCCCAGGATCCTGCCGGCGCCTTCGAGGCTGAAATTGATTTTGTTTTGCGCCACCGGCACCACGCGGCCTTGCGCGTCCAGCGCGGCCACGGTAAACACGCTCACATCCTCGCCGTCGGCGTTGATGGTCTTGCGGTCGGGCGTGAGTTGAATTTGCGTGGCCTCGCCGGTGGTTTCCACTTTCGTTTCGGCAACGACGTTGCCGGCGCCGTCAAAACCTTTCGCACTCAATGTTCCGGGCTCATATCTCACATGCCAGCTCAATTTCGAATTCGGTTTCATTGTCTGTTTGCCGAGCGACAGGCCGTTCAAAACGAGTTCCACCTGTTTGCAATTGCTGAAGACCTGGACGAGGATGTCCTGCCCTTCCCGGCCGGGCCAGTTCCAATGCGGCAACAGGTGCAGCACGGTGTTCGTCGTCCACCACGATTTGTAGTAGTAAAAAACGTCCTTCGGGAAACCGCAAGTGTCGAGGATGCCGAAGTGCGAGTTGACGCACGGCCACCAATAGGGCGTCGGCTCGCCCCGATAATCAAAGCCGGTCCACACGAAGGCGCCGGAAAGCCAGGGACGCACGGCGAAGAAGCTCCACCAGCTCTCGGCGGTCGTCGTCCAGCCCGGCCAGACCACATCGTAGGCGGCGACGTAACCGTGTTCCTGATCATTCGCGTAAATGCCGCGGTCGCCGACGACGCTGGCCTGCTCGGTGCCGACGTTCGGCTGGTCCGGATGCTCGGCGTGATACCTGTCCATTCGGGGACCGTAGTGGTAATTCCAGCCGCGCACTTCGATGACCGAATTGATGCCACGAAACACGTCGTCTTCCGGCGACGCGTAAGTGACGGGCCGCGTCGGGTCGAGTTGTTTGGCGTAATCCTGCATCGTGCGCGCGACGTTGGCGGCCTGCGGCGTGTCCTGCACCATGAATTGCTCGTTGGCGATGCTCCAGATCGCGACGCTCGGATGATTGCGGTCGCGGCGGATCTGGCTGTCCCACTTTTTCATGTTCTCCGAATCGCCGCCCATCAACCGGCTCTCGTTCATCACCAACATGCCGAGCCGGTCGCAGGCGTCGAGCAATTCCGGCGTGGGCGGATTGTGCGAGGTGCGGATGGCGTTGCAGCCAAATTTCTTCAGTTGCTCCACGCGGAATTCCTGCAACGCATCCGGGATGGCCGCGCCGACGCCGGCGTGGTCCTGATGATTGCAGGTGCCGTAAAGTTCGTAATGCCTGCCGTTCAACAAAAAGCCGTTCGCCGGGTCAAAGCCCACGGTGCGGATGCCAAAGGGTGTTTTCTCCTGGTCAACGAGTTTGTCCGCGACGAAAACCGTCGTGACCAGCTGGTAGAGGTTGGGCGATTCCGGCGACCAAAGGACGGGCCGGAAAAGTTTCGATTCCAATTTTACCGCGCCTTTCGATTCGCGTTTTAAATCTGTCGATTCGGAGAAATTTTTCAACGATTTGCCGTCGGGCGAAATGATTTCGCAATCCACCGTGGCTTTCGCCGCGTGGGTGGTGGTGTTGAGCAGGCGGACTTCGACTGCGATTTCAGGACTGCCTTGCGGAATGTTTTTTTCAAAATGCGGCGACACAAAAATCCCGTCCGGGGCGATGGCCACCGGCGCGGTCTCGTCCAGCCAGACATGGCGGTAGATGCCCGCACCCTCGTAAAACCAGCCCTCGGTTTTCGTCGCGTCCACGCGCACGGAAATCGTGTTCTGCCCGCCGAAATGCACCACATCGGTAATGTCCTCGCGGAATGGATAGTAACCGCCCTCGTGATGTCTGACGCACCAGCCGTTGACCCACACCGTCGCGTCGCGAAACACCCCGTCGAACGTCAGCCAGATGCGTCTGCCCTCACCCGCCTTCGGCAACTCGAATGTACGGCGGTACCAGGCGATGCTGTTCGTCGGATATTTCACTCCCAGAGCCTTGAAACCATGACTGCCATCGGCAGATTGGTCGAATGGCAATTCAACCGCCCAATCGTGCGGCAGATTGACCACGCGCCAGTAAGCGTCTGAGAATCTTTCCGACGCCGGCCCGGAACCGGTGCCGGAGTTTTCCAGATGCAGCGCGTCCGGCCAGTCGTCGCCGAGATGGAATTTCCAGTTCGCGTCGAGCGAGAGATGTTCGCGCAGCGAGTCGGCGGCAAAAACCTGGGTGACCAGAAACATGGCGCATGCACCCGCGACCAGAGTGCGGACCAGCGACCTGGCAAATGGCGACAACAGGGGATCTTTCATGAGCAACAGGATAAGGCAGGAACCCGGAGAATCCATGTCCTTAAAATCCATGACACGTTCCAAATTGCGGATTGCAGATGGCGAATTCCCATTTGGGCAAGGAAGCGACTCTTCTCAAAACCGCAACGGTGCCATTGAATTGGCCGACGCTGCAGGGGAATTTTGAACCTAGCTGGCTTATGCCGGGAAATTCGTTTGAGCGCCAATGTGCAACGCTGGATCGGCTCACTGCTCAGTCACCCAATCCGCGACGGATTGAACATGGTCTTGGAGAACCATGTCCCGCTCCAGCACCTGCAAACGTTCGGCCCAACGAGCCGCTCCGACTGGACCCCGCAGCGGCCCGGTATTGATTGGCCAGTTCAGCGTTACTTGTTTCAAGCATGGCATCTTTTGTTCTCAACGCTCAACGAATGAGCGGCTTGGGGAACTTGCGTCCCCCACCGGCCGACCATCGCTCGGGCGGCCTGGTTATGCAAAGTTTCACGGTATCTCGTCCCCATGTTCGATTACCGGGATTTTTCTGCCTTCCAGCCAATTCGACAATGTGGCAACAACGGTCTTGCGTCCCATGTCGTTACTTTTGACTACTTTTAAGTTCAGCCACTAAGGTCTATTTTGAATCAAATCTGTAAGGGCATGAAACTAATTTCGGACTTTCGCCGGTCCGCAGGTTGGCGATTTGACCTCCTCGCGACGGGTGTGGCACTGGCTCTGGCGCTACCGCTGCTTTGTGGCAGTTGCAGCAGGAAAAACGACACCGCGGCAACCACCCTGCCAGCCACGCCGCAGGCTGCCGCACCAACCTCTGCGGCGCCGACACCGCCGATCATCGCTTCAATGCCGGCGCCGGCCACCGCCACGAATGCGGCGCCGGATTTGCGCGCGATAAACCGGGCGCTGATCATTTGGAGTGTCCACAATCGGCGGCAGCCTTCCAGTTTTGAAGAATTTGCCGCCAGCGCCGGCTTTCAGATTCCGCCGCCGCCGCCAGGTAGAAAATACATCATTGATAGCAGAGGACTCGTGAGCCTGGAGAACCGATAAAGGTGCCATGAAAACTGCAAATCCAAAAACAAGCGTTGCTGAAGTTGCCGAAGGTCTGACAAGCGGGTGCCGCAATGAGACGGGATTTACCTTGATTGAGCTTCTGGTGGTCATTGCCATTATTGCCATATTGGCCGCCCTGCTGCTCCCGGCGCTCGCGGCGGCCAAGGCCAAGGCGTTGCGGATTCAAGACGCCTCCAATATGCGCCAACTGGGACTGGCTTTGAACATGTTTCCTGGTGACCACCACAACCGATACCCGGCCGCCGGCCTTGCGGCCGCCGACGGGCAGTTAAGCTGGGACACCTGGATTTATAATTACGTAGGCGGCGCCAATATGCCGCAGTCCGAGCTGATGTCCGGCGTTTATGTGCAAGACCCGGGGCTGGCCGCAGAGTATAGTCTTGCGCCGGCACTCAAGGTTCTGGCCTGTCCCGCCGACCGATTTCCCAAACTGCAATGGATCCCAACAGTGGCGCTCGGTTTGAGATCCTATGCCATGAATGGCGTGGGGCCGGGTTGGGGCAGCCAATGGCAGGTATCCGCCGATAACGGTTACTCCTTGCCCAGTTTGAGCCAGCCTGGCGCCCATGGCGTGGGCATCTACTGGACCAGCAAAAAGACGATCGATTGGAATGCGCCCGGCTATCCGACTTCTGTGGTCCGTCATCCCTCTTCCGGTTTGTTGCTTGTGGAGAATACTCATAATCAGCAGTTCGAAGGCAACGTCTGGACCTGCGTTTGCCTGGGACCTTATTCCCAAAGTCCGAATGAGCTTTACCAGACCGATAAAACCCAAGCAAGCCCACGCGGATCGGTAACAGACCCCAATCAAGGGAATCTGTTGTACAAGGCGCAAGGCAACCGGTTCAACTATCTGTTCTGCGACGGCCACGTCCAAGCCTTCGCCATCGAAGACACCGTCGGCAGCGGAACCTTGGCCAATCCTGCAGGAATGTGGACCGTAAATGGACCGTAAGCCTGGTTACTGATTTGATTCCTCTCCCCACTTTTCCGGACACGAACATAGGCTTTCCTCGTGTTGGACTATACATTAAACCAGTGCCGGAGCTGCAACGCTTCCTGGAACACAGCCAAGTGGGGACAGACAACCACTGGTTGAGAACGCGATCCGGGCCACTTGGCAAAGAAAACTGGCTGTTCTTCGGTTTGAAAAATGCCAATCGTCGCCGAGATGAAATTTCCAGTCCGCGTCGAGCGAGAGGTGTTCACGCGGCGAATCAGCGACGGCAAGCTGCGTAGTCAACAACGCGGCGCACGCAACGGCGAAGAGAGCGCGGGACAGTGAATTAGTTTTCATTTTCCGTTTGCGCAAAACAACAACGCGACGACTGCCGAGATCAGCGGAGATTTCATAAACTCACAGAATATAGAACCGAACCGAAGAATCCATGTCGTCAAAATCTACGACGGCTTCAGATCGCTCCTGGAGGAATTGCGCTCCGCGCCCCGGCCGCCAGTCAACGATTGCGGCGGGGTCCCACGATGGAAGTTCAAGCGTCAGTGCAGGGCAGTGGTGCGCGCCTGCAACCAAGCCAGGTCAGGGTAGCCGTTGCCGGTATGGAAGCCGCTGCCCGGCCCATATGGGGTGACGGGATGATCGCGGACCCAAGGGTCGGTCCACACATGAACCTCTGCATGGCCGTCGGCAAAAGACAAGACCCCGGATGCGCCATGATAACTGGCTGGCAAATCATACCACCCTATCCCGGCATACCCCCCGGAACCATTAGGCAAATTACCCAGCAACTCAACACAAAAGAACCCGTCATTTATCGAATTGCCATGCTCATCAATGAAAACCCAAGCCATGGAAGGCCGCGGGTTGATGATCGAACTGTACGTATCATAAAGTCGATAGCCGCTGGTGGTTCCTCCGCGTGGCCCAGTTCCCTGGTTGCGTATAACGCCATTGAGATACTGCGATGAGTCATAACCATTCATCATCCCATTCATGGAAATACTCCGTACCCGGATACTCCCATTCCGTTCCGCAGTTCTGTCGCCCGGGCATTGAAAGACCCGGGACTGACGACTCAAATATCCACCAAACAGCCCATCGCCATTGGTGACCAGAAGCCAGCCGGTGGTGTTCATGGGAACGGTGCCCCACCACATATTATTCGCCTTACCATCCCAACCCGGTGTGTTAAACTCGGGCACACTGATTGAATAATTCGGGACGAGTTGGCCATGGTTATCATCCGGGTACATCATCCATGCCAGCGTCAGCTGATGCTGGTTGTTTATGCATGAGGCGCGCTGGGCGGACAGCTTTGCCTTGGCCAGCGTCGGCAACAACATGGCAGCCAGAATGGCGATGATGGCGATGACCACCAGCAATTCAATCAACGTAAACCCACGAGTTATCCAGGCTGCGCCCGGAGTCAGGCGCAGCTTGGAGACTTTGAATGTTCGCATTTCTTTACTTTTAATTTTGAACACGGAAGAACTGTTTCGGCACCGTCTTGGGCACCGTATAGGGTGACGAAGGGTTGCCGGCGACCGGCGTGTACGGCCCTGAAACATTGGTCGAAGACAGCAACGTGCCCTGCGGCCAGCTTAACACCGGGTTCCCGGCCGAATTGGTCACGGTAATCAACTGGCTGGTCGCCGCGAAATAGATTCGATAGATAGCGTTGGACGACAGCGCACTGGCGAATATGGCCACGTCGCTCAAAGAAACGCCGGTTTGGTCATTCGCGTTATTTATCCCCTCAGACCAAGGATAACCGCCGCGGCCGAGCAGGATCGAATACGAATTCGAGTAGCTCGTGCCCGGATAATTGGGATCCAAGCTCGCCGGCAGGGTGGCGGTGGCGGAGGTCAAAGGACCGTTTGGAGAACCTACATACAGCGTGGCATTGTTCGCCGTACTCCAGACCACGGCCAAAAAGTACCAGCTATTGGTCGGCGCATACAGGCCGCTAGGGAAAATATAGCCTTCGAACGACGCGCTTGGATTTTCGGCGCCACCACCCCAGCGATAGCCCAATTCGTTGGAGTTAGTCACGCCCCCGGCTACATATTGGTAATAGTTTAGGCCAAATGCGTTGCCGTACCCGCCGTTATTGCCATTATCGCGATTCAAGAGGATTTCGGCGTGCTCGCCCAGATTATTCGCCGCCGACGGATCCGGCGCATAGACCCAGCACATCCAAGTCATGTTGGTGGCGTAATTCCCCACTCCTGTCACGTTGGCGTGGGCCTCATAGGTATTGTGTGCCACATTGATACCCACGTGATTGGCCGGGAAACCCGGCAGTTGCGCGGCCGGTTGCTGCTGATAAACACCCCAAGTAAAGGTGTTGGTGCCGTCGATGCCCGTATTGGTGGGATCCAGCCATCCATCATGGCCACCATAATAGTCGTGCAGGTTGGTCGTCCCGTAGTTCTCATCCAGCTTCCAATAGGCCCAGGGAGTATTGGCCAGGACCTGGGCGGCATAGCTGCCCGGGGTCGGCACCATGACGCTGAAGTTGGCAATGGCGGAAGTGGCGGTCCCCAGGTAATTGGAAACGATGACGAAGTAGTTCCCGGCCGCACTGGGTGAGATCGGGGCGGTCATCGTATAGCTGCTGTTGACGCTATTGGTAGGGCTGACGGCTTGCACCAAATTGGTGGTGCCGCCAGAGATTTGATACCAAAAATAGGAGAACGGCAGAGTTCCGACGGCACTCACATTAAAGGCGAATGAAGCCGCGCCGGCCGTCGAATACCGCGCACCCGGCTGGGGCTGTCCGGTAATCTGCGGCGCGCTGGGAGCAATGATGATCAGATGCACCGGCGGGCTGGTGACCAGCAGAGTTGATCCGGATTCCCAGCCGTTCGAGAACACCAGGCTGTAATAGCCGCTGTTGGCAATCAGTGGATTCGGCATGGTCATGGCATTGCTGCCGATGCCCGTCACGTTAAGCGTGGCATTGCTGTTGTACAACCATTCATACCAGCCGGCAAGAGGAGTTGAGTTATCTATCTCAGAAGTATTGGTCAGCGTGAGCGGCGAGCCCTGGAAATAGGTGTTGGTGGGATTGGTCGGGCCGCTCGGGATGATAATTGGCGTCTGGGCCTCCTGTCCGAGGGCTTCCGCCCATGTGCTCGCCACACGGATGGCGTCCATCTGGCACGGGTTGGCGAAATTTTGCCCGTACATCCAGACCATGAGATAATTCAAATTGGCTGCGCTGGTGGTGGTGTGATAAACAGCGTCCCACCCTGTCGCCGGAGTGCTGGTATTATCAATGGCATTGGCCCCCGGATCGGAGCCGGAATAATTTTTGACATCAATTTCCACATTTCCGCCTGTGCTCGTGACGATCCGGCCCACCAGACACCCGCCCCACATATATTGATTAGCCGTATTGGTTGATATGGGATAGCCGCCGAGATAACCTTCGCATTGATTGGGCACACCCGAACCGCTTCCATCACCCGCATAAGCCTGTACGTAATAGGGCCCGCCTGAATCGCCGGGATGTCCCGGATAGCCGGGTTGGCCCAGGACACCCGAGGTGATATAAGGCGTATCGCCGATGTCCGCCGTGCCGGCGAGGTTGGTATAGCCGGTGCCGGCAAAAGTGTATTTGGCCACGCTCCGGGTGACGCCAATGCCAACAAACGCGGAATTGGACACGGCGCCAGCGGAAAAACCAACGCCAAACCCCGCATCGTCGGCGCCGTAACCGTTGGTGCCGTTGACTGAATAGAAAAACGAACGTTTGACCCAGCGGAAGCTGAAATAATTCGTGCTGTTGGAATTGGGTTTAATCCACGAGCTGGTCGCCATCAGCCGGGTGGCCCAGGTTCCCGAATCCCAACCGTTGGTGTTGTTCGATCTCAAAGCCAACGAGGCAGGCGCGGTCCATTGCTCAGGCAGGTAGCCGTAAAGGCTGGTATAAAAATCCCAGACATCCTGACCACCCGTGCCGCTGGCGACCTCCAGCACGTTCTCGTTGGTAAGAGCCGAATCGGATGCATTGACGTTCCATACTCCAAGGAGTCCGGCCGTGGTTGTTCCGTTGCCCTGGCCTTGCAATGGATAATTCAGTGCATCTATCGGAGTGCCGTTGGTGACATTGTCCCAAAGCTCCCTCACCAACACAGTGGCGCGGGATGGGACTGCCGTGGCAACGGTCAAAAAGGCGATTGCGATGATTCGTTTCATGTTTTGTGTTCAGGTTGAATGGTGAATCACTTTATCAGTATCTCATAAAATTACATGTCATCAAAAATGATGACGGTTGGCGGAGGCCGGACCCTTTTCTCCCGTCTCACGCCCGGGTTTCGCAGACTGATCGTTGCCGTCGGATGCCCGCTTCAACCAAAACCGACTCGGCCGCCATCAGCCTGTTCCCAAGCCCTCTTCTCACCTGGACCTGACTTTCCATTATAAAAGCAGGAACGGGCAAGGTTGTTCCTTCGACCTTGCCCGTGCCCCGATCAAACAATCAAAATGAGTCAACTTTGCCGACGACGAATTATGGTTAAACCCGCCAAACCCAGACTGATCAGCGCGATGGTACCGGGCTCGGGAGTGTCTTGAACCGCCGCAACCGAAATATTGTCCACATAGAAGGGCAGCGCGGATTGATAATCGGTGCTCAACATGACGCCAAAACCATACCCACCGATGCCGCCGCCCGCGGTAACCGTGTACGGAATTGTGGCCCGATAGACTTCCTCGCCGTAAGTAGGTTCAGTGTAGCCCAAATCCACCGCTGAATTTTGAAACCACGTTCCAAAATAGCCGTTCCCGGCGTATTGGACAAGAACGCCCACTCCGAAATAGGTGCCGCCTTCGTTGTCCGGCAGAGAGTAGTCAATATAGAATTCGCCGTGAGCAGCGCTCGTCAGGCCGTTAACTGAATCATATCCAGGATCAAAGGCATTTACTGCCGCAAATCCGCTGGGGCTGGGAGCAGTGGCTGCGTCTGTCCAAAGACCACCGGTGGCACCGACGCCTGCGTTAATCAAGAGGGCGCCTGATGTGCCGGCTCCACCAGGGGCCGTGGGATTGGCAATACCGTTGACGGTGCTGGCATCCGTGCTGAAGGTATTAACAGCCGTCGGGGCGGCTCCCCAACCCGCTGAAAATGTCGAAAAGTCGTCGTAGGTGGTGAACAACGTGGTAGGTGCAGGAAGACTTTGGGCATTTGCAAAGGGTTGCAACGCAAATGCCAGCATTCCGATTGATAAGCATACAAGTTTTTTCATACAGATAAGACTTACGTTTTTTTGTTGGTTTAGGCTGATTGCTTTCGCTGGCTGGAGGATACTCCATCAGGCGTTTCCAGTCATGTCATGAAAAGTAACGACAAGCCCTCAATTATGACCGTTTTTCAGGGGTACCTCGCGCCGCCCCGGCCTCAGCGACACCCGGAACATGGGTAAATTTAGCTACAGCCTGGGAACGGGAGCGGACATGCAATTTTTCGTAAATTCGTCGGATGTAGGTATTTACGGTCGGAATGCTGATTCGGAGCGATTCAGCTATTTCCTTGTAGAGATAACCCCGGGCCAGCAATTCCAAAACCTCCCGTTCGCGGGGAGAAAGTTCCACCGCTTCAGAAGATTGCAGGGCCGGTCTTAGAAACGATTGAACGACTTTACGCGCAATATTGCTGCTCATGGGCGAACCGCCGGCATGAACGTCCAGGAGGGCTTCCAATAATTCCCCGCGGGACACCCGCTTCAATAAATAACCGCTGGCGCCAACAGCCAGCGCATTGAAAATATGATCGGCGTCTTCATAGACGGTGAGCATTACAAACTGTGTGTTCGGCAGCATTGGTTTGAGCTGGCGCACACATTCGATGCCACTAATGCCCGGCAAGTTGATGTCCATCAAAACCACCGCCGGCTTTTCGGCGGGCAGGGCGGCCAAAGCGGCCTCTGCGCTGCTGTATCGGCCCGCGCACCGGAAACCCGACGCCCGGTGAATCCAGTTGGCAAGCATGCCCCTCGCCGGGGCATCGTCTTCAACGATGGAAACCGTGATGCTCACTTCGTCAATGCTTTTAAGTTCTTCTACCATAATTCAAATTGTGGCTAATCGCAATTTATGTCTGCAGGTTCAAATCGCAGGATCCGGTCGCGCCGCGACCGGACACGCCTCGCAGCGCGAGGCGTCCCTCTGGAAACGGGACATCACCCGTGCCAAGTCGTGTTCGTGGTCGCGAAGCTTCGTTCATCATTGGCCTCCCACCGGCACCCAGCCCAGGTTCCAAATATCCGAATTGAACAAATCACCCAACCTTTGGAATTGCACATGGCCGTCTGCAAACGCCATGTTGATGCCGTTAGGCAGAGTGTTCAGCGGCGGCGTCAACTTGGGCACGCCGGGGAATCCCTGGGTTTGGCCAAACGGCGGCCGACCACCGTGGCGCTGCAATAAAAATACAGACATGGCGATTTTATCCGGGTTTCCGCCCCAATTGGGGGCAACCAGATTTGCCGCAGTTTCCGTTTGCCACGGGCATCCGTCGCCGTACCACGCATCGCCGAAGAACGGCGTGCGGGAGGGATATCGAATGGCTGATGACCTGCCAAATGGCGCGCCGCCGGTGTTTACGTATCCGCGCGGGCTGGAACTGCTCGCCGGATCGCCGGATGAAAAATGGTAACCAGCGGCATTAAAACTGGCCGGGTCATACATCCAGGCGTTGATGGCATAGCTGCATTCGTGGCTCAGTATATCGGGACCAATCTCCACCCAGCAATGAGACACGTCCCCGCCCTTGATGTACACGTTGCCGGGAAGGGGCTGGCTTGCCGCGGGACAAATCCGGACCTTGTCGTTGTGGGAAAGCTGATTGACCAGCGTGCCTATCCAGACATTCGTCCACGAGTTATAGGGACTGAACGTAATCATGGAGTGGTGGTCGTCCATGTACACGGCTCCGGCCAAATCAAGCTGGTGAAGGTTTGAAGCGCAGTCGATCGTCCACGCCCGCAATTTGGCCGCGCTCAACGCCGGCAGGAGCATCGCGGCCAGAATGGCAATGATGGCGATGACCACCAAAAGCTCAATCAGCGTAAAGGCGCGCCTCCGGCATTCTCCGCTTGTCGGTTGGGGGGGCATGGAGCGGGGACGTTTCATTTATTTTTTGTAGTATCTTCAGTTACTGGGCTGGATTTGGCGGAAACCATCCAACATTCCAGATGTCCAGGTTGAGGAGGTCGCCGAGTTTCTGCCATTTCACATGGCCGTCCACAAAGGCGACATTGATTCCGTTGGGGATGTTGTTCAACGGCGATTTCATTGGCGGGGAATAGGGCGGACTTCCACCATGGCGCGCCAGGAGGAGCACGTCGATCTCGAAGGACTGGCCTCCGAGGTTTCCGCCGCTCACGGTTTGCCCGGCACAAGGCCACGTATCCGGCCACCAGCCGTCTGCAAAAAAAGGAGTATAAGACGGATGCTGGACCCTGCCAGGCTTCCCAAAAGGACTGCCGTACAACGCCTGTGCTCCCCGCGGTCCGCTGCCGGTCGAGTAACCGGGAAAACGATTGTTTCCGAGGGCCGCCATTAAACTGCCAGGATCATAAAGCCAGCCGTTGAGGGCATAGCTGCCTTCGTTTGTCACAACGACCGGCTGCCTGGTCACCCAGCAATGAGAAACGTCCCCTCCCCAGAGTGGTGGGGGATTGGCATTCGGGAGAGGTTGCTTGGCCGCCGGACATAGCCGAACCGATGCATTATGTCCGATATTGTCTATCAGCGTTGTCATCCAATTATATTGATACTGAGTACCGGCGATGTTGTCTCCTTCGGCGTAGGTGATGCATGAATTATTGTCGTTCATGTACATAAGTCCGGCCAAGTCAATCTGGTGGAGGTTGGACGCGCAAGTGACGGTCCATGACCTCAATTTGGCCGCACCCAACGCCGGCAGGAGCATCGCGGCCAGAACGGCGATAATGGCGATGACGACCAGCAGCTCGATCAAGGTAAAGGCGGTTTTGTCTGGCCTTTCATTTGTCAAACTGTTCGGTTTCATAACTGTTCGTTCATCTCGTCCACGCCGTTGGAGCCAAGCCATCACGGCAACGGTGGGCCGACTTTTATGCGATAAAATTGCATCGGTAACGCAGCGGTATTAGTTGTGACAACCCAATTAAACGGCATCGGCGGCGAATTGGTTGTAAATAATGTGACCCAGTCAATCAGATTGGTTGAGCCCAACACCGCGTAATCCGGGCCGGATTCGCCGCTGACTTGAAGCGTCAGTTGCCCGTTATTCCAGTTCGTCGGCGTCAGCAATGGCGCTGTCAGGGGATTCACCGCCACCATGAAACTCTGTGTCGCGCTCAGGCTGGGCGTGCCGTTGTCCGAGACTTTCAGCGTGAATTTGTTCGTCGAATTGGCCTGTGTAACCAACGGCCGCCACGAAAAGGCACCTGTGGTCGCAGTTAAAGTCGCATTGGTCGGCGCCGTCAACAGGTTGAATGTCAGTGTCGGCGGCGGCTGGTTGGTGTCCGTGGCACTGGCGGTGAAGGCCACCGTCTGGCCGACGTTCACGGTGTAATTGGAAATAGCCGCCAGCACCGGCGGAGTTGAAGCCGGCCAGCCGGGGACCGTTACGTTGTCAAATGTGGCGGTACCGAGGCTCGAACTGTTGTGACTGGTCAGGGCCAAACCAACGTACACGTTGGACGACATGGTAATGTTCGTGGTTCCTTGCTGCGTCCAGTTCGTGCCATCGGAGGAACGATATCCAGTGAAGGCACTTCCGCTCCGCACCAGCATGACCCAGCAGGGTGCGCTCAGGCCGGTTGTGTTGTTCCAACTGGTGCTGCCGTTGGTGCTCGAACGGTATTGCTAGGTCACGCCATTGCCCGGAGTCACGGCAGCAAAGGCGTTGGCCGCGCCGGGATCCAGGCTCGCGCGGATCATGACACCGGCTTTGGACCACGAGTTAATGTTCTGCACGGAGACCACGCGGGCAATGATGGTGCAATCTCCCGTCGCGGTCACATAGACATAGCGGAACGCATCGGCCGTGCCTTGAATGTCCCCTCCGGCCCCGACCAGCGTAAACACATTGTTGGTGAAACCCGCGGTGCCCGAGAGTCCCACCGTGCCTATGTCCTGCGTCATCCAGGGAAGCGGCACGGGCGGCGGACCGCTGCCCGGGGGCGGCAGCGCCGGGCCTCCCGTCAATGCAGCCAGGTTGTCCGGGTCACTGACCGCACCTGTGTTCCAGTCGAACAATTGCCCCCCCCCGGGGGTGTCCCAGTAGAAGGGACTGATCCCGTGGCGGCGGGCGGAATCGGCGACGTACTTATGGAAATAGGTCCTCGAAGCGAGATGCAAGTCAAGTTCCGGTTCAGAAAGACTCGTGCGCTTCATAGCCCCGAACTCGCCAATCATCACGGGGATTCCCTGGCTTACGAACTTGTCGGTCATCTTCTGGAATTCCGCGTCCAAATAAGCTTCTTCGCCCCAGGTGGCGTTGCGAGAGGGATCGGAGGTGGAATGATAAGCCTGGCCCCAAAAGTAGAACATATTCCCCCAGGACTGATCGCTGGTCAGCCCGCAAAAGTTCCACGGGGTATAATAGTGTACTTCGACCATCAGGCGACCAGGCGTCGGGTCCGTGGGCAAGGTATTCATCAAGTTATAGGTTGTGTCGATATCGGTGCTTGGCCCCTGGACCACCAGCCAGCGAGAGGTGTTGTTGCCGCCCGTGTTGCGAACCGCGCTGATGAAAGTGTTGTAGTAAGCCGTCAACGTGGACACCTGTGCGGCAGTACTGGCGTTTGGTTCATTCGCACCCGCAAACAGCAAGTGGTTGTTGTAACCAGCAAAGGTGGTCGCGATCTGTGACCAGTACGAGTTCATCTTCGCGTTAATCGTCGGGTCCACAGATGTCCCAATATTATTTTCCAGCCAGCCATCATCCCAGTGGTCGTTGATAATGACGTACAGGTTGTCAGCGACGCACCAGTCAACCACCTGTTTGACCTGCGCCATATAGGTGGGATCAATCTGGTACGTGGACTGGTTGGCGTGACTGTCCCACGCGCAGGGGATACGGATGGTGTTGAACCCGGCGTTTGCGACCGCGTTGATCAGCGCCTGGGTTGGCGGCGGGCCCCAGCAGCCCACGCCACAGGGCGGCTCCATCGTGTTTCCGAGATTCCACCCATAGGCCGGCGATGGCAACTGCGCGGACGCGCACAACGGAAGCGTCAGCAGACACGCGACCGCAATAAGTGAAGCATTTAATTTATTCCATTGACCATTCATTTTTCTGCTTTCAATTCCCACACCCGCTTTTCGTTCCAAAAGCAGCAGTTGAGAAATGACAGTTTCTCATTAATGACATCCGATAAGAATACCCCCATTTTCAGCTCCATGAATGTCGTCAATAATCACGACAGAGCAGGCTGAAATCCGTAATCCGAAACCCGAAGGCCGAAAGACATCCAAATTTCCGAAAGTTGAAATGAGCGCCGATGGCCATGACGGCCAGAAGTTCGTGGAGCGTGAAGGCTTGGCCCTCGAAGTTCGACTTTTCCATCCATTTGGTTTCAGGAGCTGTCTTCGTTGGCTGCGTTTGAACGGCCTGCCGTTGAGTCACGGCAGCGGCGGGCCGGCCTGGATGCGATAAAATTGCGCCGGCAACGTGGCGGCGTTGGTCTCCACCCACACAAACGGCATGGGCGGTGAATTGGTTTCAAACAAAACGCTCCAGTTCATCAAATTGGTTGAACCCAATACCGCATAATCCGGCCCGGCCTGGCCGCTGACCTGCAGGACGAATTGTCCGTTGCTCCAGCCTGCTGACGAGAATTGCGGCTGCGTCAGCGGATTGACCGTGACCGTGAAACTTTGCGTGGCGCTCAACGGCGGAGTCCCGCTGTCGGTCACCTTCAGGCTGATCGGATTGATTGAATTCGCCTGGGTGGCCAATGGCCGGAACGAGAAGGCGCCGCTGTTGGGATCCAAAGTTGCGTTGGTCGGGGCGCTCAACAGGCTGAAGGTCAGGGTCGGTGGCGGCTGGTTGCTGTCCGTGGCGCTGACGGTAAAGCCAACCGTCTGGCCCGCGTTCACGGTGTAATTGGAAATCGCCGCCAGCACCGGCGGCGTGTTGCCCAAAACCGGAATCACCAGCACGTCCATCGTGTAGGCGGGCAGGGTGACACTGAACGTACTGCCGACACCCGAAATGCTGTTGCTGCCAAGCCCCGTCGCCGGCACTTCATTAAAGCTGGTCCAATTGTTGGTTCCAAACTGATAGATGGTGCCGGTGGTGTTCAGGTTTGCATTTGTGACCGTCACGTTCACCGTTTGGCTGCTGTTCATACTTTCATTGATCAGCAGGATTCCCAGGTTGCCATCCTGCCGCACGACCCCCTGCACCCGCAAGTTGCTGATGTCCGAGGTCGCTTTGACAAAGGCATCGCCGGGATTGCACAGGTGCCGCAGCATTTGCATGGCATAAACCACCGGGCCATTGCCGCTCCCGAGAAATGAATTCGCGTCGAAATCCAGCCAGTCCGCATTGGCAAAGGCAGGGTAGTTCAGCCAGGTGGAATAACAATCCGCCGCGAATAGCGCCTCGACCGGCCCGAGAATCGGCATCCCATTGGTGCCATTGACCAGATAGGGGTAGTTGTCGGCACCAAACTCGGTGACGAGAATCTGGACGTTGGCGGGGTTGGGGCAGTAATTGGTGATCCAATCTTCCAAGCCCGAATTCGTTCCCGTGTGGGGGTAGGCGCCGGTGCCGTTGATCATCACCGGGATGATCGAGCCCGCTTCCGACAAAAGGCTGCTGCCGACGTTGTCTGAAAAGTTAGGATACCAGTGGACAATGACAAAATCTATATTGCTGCCGCATTGCGCCAATACTTGCGGGGTCCAATGCTGGCCGTTGTTGACGCCGTTGATGTAGTCCCAACTGTAGTCGCCCGGCGGCGTGCTGGAATAGGCCCCCACCTTGATGGTGGGATCAACCGCTTTCATGGCTATCGCAAATGCCTTGACCGCCTGACCATAAGCCGCCGGAGAGAGGAGCGCGTTGCCGTAACGGGGATAGCTGGTGTAGGGGAAGGGAACGGCGTAATCACACTCATAACCGTCGGTGCCGGTGCTATAATAGGCGTTACCGTAAGGTTCGTTGCCGACCTCCCAATATTGGATGTGGACGGGCGCGGGGTGATTGATGCGTAGAAAATTGTAGCCGTCGTTTGGGGCCAGCGGGCTGGCGGCGCGTATCATTGCCCAATAACCCGCCGTTTGCCAGTCATTGCCCTCGGCATCCACACCAATGGTGACATCATTCGTGGTGCCATAGATGTTGGTGCTGGCGTTGGCGTAGGCCACCCAGGCGGCGGCTTCCTGCGGCGAGCCGTTCGTGCTGGGAATGGCCATCGCCGTCTTATTCGAGTTCCATAAAAAACCGGAGCCCCAATCAACCGAGATCACCGCCTGCGCCTGCGCGTTGGACATCAGTTGGATAAAATGTCCCATGTCCGTACCCCCTGACAGGTAGCCTAAGTTGCCGGCCTGGCCATCGAACGGGGTCATGAGATATGAGCTCCAATGGTAATTATCCGCATAGCCACCGCCCGGATAGCGCATGGCCGTGACGCCCGCCTGCTTGAGCTGGGCAGGCGTACTGCCCCCCCACGTGTCCCAGACGGCCATGAAGATTCCGAAAGCATTGGTCGGCACCGTGTTAATTACATTGGTCGCATTAATGAGAACATTGACCGGCGGCGTGGCGACAAAGCCCAGGCTGAAGTTTGTGAACGTGGCGGTGTTCAGCACCGAGTTATTGTGAGCGGTCACATCGAGCCCAGCCATGACAGTGTTGTTCATGGTCACCGTCTGGCTGCTGACCTGCACCCAGTTGCTGCCATCCGTGCTGTAATAGCCGGTGAAGTTCCCGCTGGAACGGACCAATTTCAACCAAACCGGCGCAGTGACTCCGCTCTGCTGGCTGAAAGAACTGGAGCCTCCAGCCGTGCTCCGCCATTGGAAACTGACTCCCTGAGTCGCCGTGGCGACGATGCTCACGTTGACCGAACCCGCCGTGCTGTCATTACGGAACATGAGTCCGGCTTTCGACCAGCCCGAACCCGGATCGCTGTTCTGCAAATTGATCACGCGCACAATCATCGTGCCGTCACCGGTGTAGTTGGTGCTGGCGAAATTAAACTGGTCGGCGGTATTCCAGATGTCCGCGCCGCCGCCGGTCACGGTCCACAGGCCGTTGATATAGGTGGCCGCGCCGGCCAAACCCGGCGACCCAATGTCCGCATCGCTCCATCCTGGTGGCAAAGCCGCCCAAGCCGTTCCAGCCACCGGCAGTAGCATTGAAACCAGGCAAAAAAATCTCGCGAGTTTATGGGGGCAGGTAATACTTGATACCTTCATAAAAAGGTGGCGGAACCACTTGCCGCCAAAATGATGCTTCAAAAAAAGGTGTGACATAGAACTTCCCGGTGGTTAGAAACGTTGGCAGGGCATTGACGACATCGTGCAAAGATAACGCAATTTTTAGCGGAACGAATGTCGTCAATAATCACGACATCTGCTTGCCCTGAAAGGAAGTTTCTACGCGGCGACCGTTTTGAGCGGCATGCTGAAGATGACCTTGGTGCCTCGTCCCGGCACGGATTCAATGCTGCAGATTCCGTGAATCTCCGCCAGCCGGCGCCGTATGTTTTCCAAACCATTTCCGGTTGAAAGGCGGATTGAATCGTCAAGCAGGGTTTTCCGGGTTGCGCCCGGCGCGAAACCGCAGCCATTGTCCTCGACAATCAGCTCAAAGGAAGTGGCCCCAGTGGCGAGCCGGATGGAAGTCTCCGTCGCCCCGGAATGTTTGACCACATTGTGCAAAGCTTCTTTAAAGGCGAGAAACAAGTTGTGGCGCACATCGGCCGTCAGCCGCCAGTCAGGCAATTCCATGGGCATGTCCAGCCGGCAACGGATCCCGGCCGCCGCCAGCAAATCCTGGGCGAATTTCTCCAGATAACTGGCCAGACCCTCCAGGGTGTCATGCCGGGGATTGACTGCCCAGACGATTTCATCCATGGCCCGCGTCAAGCCACGGGCCGTATCATAAATCTGATCAAGGCCGGCCATGGCCAGTTCCGGATTGTCCAGCTCCGCGCGGGCCGATTCGCTCAGCATGCTGATGCGCGTCAGATGGGCACCCAGGTCGTCATGAATGTCATGCGCAATTCGCGCGCGCTCGTGTTCCACCGCCCGCTGCCATTCAAGGCGTTCGAGTTTTCGCCGCATTCGGCGGCGCGTGTCGAACCAGACCAATCCGCCGCTGGCCGTGATGATAGCAACCCAGGCCAAAATGCGGAACCATAACGTCTGCCAGAAATAGGGCTGCACACTGAAGGCGATGCTTGCGCCGTTCTCATTCCAAACGCCATCGTTGTTGCAGGCGATCACCTGAAACGAGTAATTACCCGGTGGAATGTAATTGTAATTATACGTGCGCTTGGTGCCCGTGTTGATCCAGTCGGGCTCGAAACCGTTTAAGCGGCATTTAAACTGCACTTTCTCCGGATCAACAAAACTCAAACCCGTGTATTGAAATTCGAACCGATGCCGCCCCGGGGGTACCTTGATCGGCTCTCCAGACGTTACCTGGGCAACCGGACGGTCATCCACCTGCATGGTTTCGATCTGGACCGGTGGCGGGAGGAGATTGGTCTCCACATCCAACGGGTTCACCGCCACCAGCCCCTTGCTGGTGGGAAACCACAATCGGCCGTCGGGCGTTTTGCATCCCGCCGGCTGCAATCCTTCGGAACATTCGATGGTCGGCATTCCGTCGTTGATGCCGTAAGCCTGGCAATGGATCTCGTTGATCGCTCCGTCTGCACACCGATTCAATTCCGCCTCGCTGACCCGAATGATGCCGTCGTGCGAACTCATCCAAAAAAAACCCCGGTCATCCTCCTCAATGTCGCCAATAACGCTGTTGGGCAATCCCTGTTTGCGATTAATCACAGCGAAATGCCCGTTTTTAAGCCGGTCCAAACCACCGCCAAACGTCCCGATCCACAGCACCCCCTCCTTGTCGAAGTGCAGGCATTCAATGAAATCGCTGGAAAGCCCATCGGTTGTCCGGAATTGCCCGATGAGATGATTTTTCAGGCAGGCGAGCCCGTCTCCCGCCATGCCGAACCACACGGCACCCTGGTTGTCTTCCGCCACCGTGCGCACATCGCGTAACGGCTGCCCATCGCTCGCGGAGAACCAATTGGTCCTGCCCGCCTCATAACGCAGCAGCCCGATGGCGGTGCCAATCCACAGGCCGCCGTCGCGGGCCTTTAAGAGAGCGGGCATCGGCATGTTAACATTAGTCATTCCCGGTGCGTATTCGAAGTGATCGTCATTCCGCATAAACAGGCCCCCACCCCAGGTACCCGCCCATAACCGGCCTTCGGTGTCCTCGGCCAACGACCAAACGTAGGTATTGCGGATTCCCTGGGCGGTGGCGAAATTCGTCCAGTTGCCGTCTTGAAGCCGATACAAACCCGCACCCTCGGTTCCAATCCAGAGCGCACCCTCCTGACCGGGACAAACTGACAGCACGGCGCGACCCTGCCACTGGTCCGGCGGCGAAACCGCTTCAATATTATTCGGGCGCAGAATCACAAGCCCGCCGCCACCCGTGCCTACCCAAAGATTTCCTTCCCGGTCTTCGTACACGGAAGTAATCCAGTCTGAAGGAAAACCACTGGCATGGTCAAAGTGCAACGGCTTTTCGTTTAGACCCGGAAACATCAGAAAAAGACCGCCATCAGCCGTTCCGGCCGCCAGGACGCCATTTCGGGTTTCCAACAGGCGGGTGACCGGACTGCCACCCCAAGGGGCATTTCCGAGGTCTTCAACCCATTGGTCATCCTTCCATTTCCGAATGCGTCCGTCACTGGCCACCCAAAGTCCACCGTCCCGGCTGGCGCCAATCCCCTGAACATACGGGTAAGCTCCGCTATCGGCCCATTCGACATGCGGTGCGTGTACCCGGCCCTGGTCCAGCACGGAAACCCGCCCCTCGCGCGCGACCCAGATCTTTCCTACCGTAGATCGGGCCATATCGATCAATTTGGCCACCGAGCCGGCTTCGGGAGTCAAAACCCGCCCATCGCTCACACGGGCCAACTGGCCTGATTCGTTCAACAACCAAACGTCGCCCGATCCATCGGATGTAATATCGTAAATCTTGCCGCCGCTCCAGGCTGGATGAAATTCCACCGTCTTGAATTGCCCGTCTTTGTATTGGGTGATCTGGCCGCTCTCATCCCCAATCCAAAGCACGCCATCCGCCGTTTCAAACAGACTGGTTATCCGACTGCTGCGCAGTGCCGGTGTGTTGTTCTCGTCGAACGTGGTAAAACGCACTCCGTCAAATCGCGCCAAGCCGCTGTAGGTGCCCACCCACAAATAACCATCGTGATCCTGTACGATGGCCGTGACTTTGTTTTGCGGCAGACCTTGTTCGGCCTGCCACGAGCGGACGAAGTAGTTGGGGGAGGCGGAAACCGACGCGGAAAATTCATTGCCCGCCAACCACCAGGCCGTCGCCAGAATGACCCAGGCAGGGCATAAGACAAACGGATTCCGGCGCAGCATGGACAAATTTTGTCCGCCTGGCCAGACAACCCGCAAGGACAATTTCTCTGGGTTTATGCGCAAAAGCCGGTTTGGAACAGCCATCCGTAGAGAGGCTATCAAAAAAAAGCAAGTTTTTCGACTCGTTGATTTTGATGACAAGACAATTGCACTAAAAAAAAGCAGAATTATTAGAAAATCAACAAATCTCCGGAAATCGTGACGCGCAAAAAATCATATTGTTTGCCCCGGGTTGTGATATCGGGTTACCCTCGAACAGGTTTGCTTTCGTGCGATGCCATTTAATCCGCCAGCCAGTCACTTAAAATTGAAGGCTTCAATCATGAACAATAAACGATTCGCAATAGCGATGGTGTCCTGCCTTGGTGCAGGCTTATGGCTCAGTGAACCTCCCCAATTGGCCGCCGCCAATCCGCCGCGGCTGTTGAATGATCCGGTGGATATCAGCGGCGATTTCCACAACTTCGCCAATCTCTATTATCTGGCCGACAAACTCGCCGATTTTGATCCGGCCACGGGCAAAGGGAAAATCACCTACCAGCGTTCCGAATATTTTACCCGGCAGGCCTTCGATAACATGCTGGCCACTATCAAGCCGGTCGACCCGAATGAATTCCCGGAAAACGAATATGCGGCCAATCCCACCCTGCCGTTTTCGGTTGAATTCGTTTCACCGCGAACCGTGCGAATTCGCCTTCAGACCGGGCCGGCGGCGGCCCAGCCGCAACCCGAGCTGATGCTCGCAGGGCCGGTGCCCCAGGACCATTCGTGGAAATACGAAAAAATCGAACGCGGCTACCGTTACACCGGCCAGTTCGGCTCGGTCACGATTCTGGAAAATCCGTGGAAGATTGAATTTCGAGATGCGCAGGGTCGCTTGCTGACCGAAACCGATCAGGCGTCGGACAATACCACCACCTTCACACCCATCATGCCCTTTTCCTTTGTGCGGCGGGCGGCGGATTATTCGCGGAGCGTGAACGCCGCGTTTACGCTCTCACCGGGCGAGAAAATTTTCGGTTGCGGCGAATCGTTTACCGGCCTGAACAAACGCGGTCAAAAACTGGTGCTGTGGACTGATGACGCCAACGGCATTCAGAATCAGGGCATGTACAAGCCCATCCCGTTTTTCATGAGCAGCCGCGGTTACGGCATGTTCCTGCACACCAGCACGCCCATTACCTGCGATTTCGGACATGATTTCAGCGGCGTGAATTCCCTGATGATTGGCGATGACGCACTCGATCTGTTTGTCTTTCTGGGTTCGCCGAAGGAAATTTTGAATGAATACACTCAGTTGACCGGCAAATCGCCATTGCCACCGCTCTGGTCGTTCGGCCTGTGGATGAGCCGCTGCACTTACAATGCCGAAAAACAGGTCCGCGATATCGCCACTCGGCTGCGTGAAAACAAAATTCCCTGCGATGTGCTTCACCTTGACACCGGGTGGTTCGAAACCGACTGGCGCTGCGATTACCAGTTTTCCACCTCACGCTTCACCAATCCGCAAAAGATGATTGATGACTTGAAACAGGAGGGTTTTCACATCTCGCTTTGGCAACTGCCTTACTTTGTGCCCAGGAACAAATTGTTTCCGGAACTGGTGGAAAAGGGCCTCGTCGTCCGCGATGCCAAGGGCAATTTGCCTTATGAAGACGCCGTGCTGGATTTCTCCAATCCCAAAACTGTCGAATGGTATCAAGGCAAGCTGGCCAATCTCCTGAAGCTGGGTGTCGGCGCCATCAAGGTGGACTTCGGCGAAGCGGCGCCGGCGGACGGCCTTTACGCCGACGGCCGGACCGGGTTTTACGAACATAACTTATATCCGTTGCGGTACAACCAAGCCGTGGCGGACATCACCTTGAAGACCACCGGCGAGCACATCATCTGGGCACGCAGCGCCTGGGCGGGCAGCCAGCGCTATCCGGTTCACTGGGGCGGCGACGCCGAAAGTACCGATGACGGCATGGCCGCCGAATTGCGCGGCGGCCTCTCGTTTGGTCTTTCCGGCTTTTCATTCTGGAGTCATGACGTCGGCGGATTTACGGCGAATTCCGTGGAGAACATGGACAAGAACCTGTTTGCCCGCTGGCTGGCCTTCGGCATGTTGAGTTCGCACAGCCGGTGCCACGGCATCGCCCCCAAGGAACCCTGGAATTACGGCCAGGCCTTCATGGATAAATTCCGCCAGATTGACGATTTGAAATACGAACTCATGCCCTACGTTTATGCGCAGGCCGAGGATTGTTCCGAACATGGCCTGCCGATGGTGCGTGCCCTGTTTATCGAGTATCCGGACGATCCCGGCTCCTGGCTGGTGGACGATGAATATCTGTTCGGTTCGAGCATGTTGGTCGCACCGTTGCTGCATGAAAACGCGACCGGACGCGACGTTTACCTCCCGCCGGGAACATGGATTGATTACCAAACCGGCAAATCGTATGCCGGCGGCTGGCATCATATCGAGGCAGGGCAATTGCCGGTCGTTATGCTCGTGCGGGAGGGTACAGTGATCCCGCGGATCAAGCTCGCGCAATCGACGAAAGACATGGATTGGTCGCACCTCGAACTCGTCGTCTTCGCCAAAGCTGCGCAAACTGCGACCGGTTTGGTTTGCCTGCCGTCGAATAACGAGTTGCAGGCACTGTCCCTGACCAGGGAAGGCAACACGTTCAAACTGGAAAGCGATCCTTTGGCAGGCAAGGTGACCTGGAAAATTACGCAGGCTGAAAACGCCCGATAGTTTGATGGAAGGATGTTGAATGCATATTGGAAAACGATTTAGGACCGGCGCCGTGGCTCTCGTGCTGTTGTGCCGCCATTCAACGATTGAAGCACAACCGACGTCGATGGAACCCTATGCCTGGCACAACGTCGTCATCGGCGGCGGCGGATTCGTGACCGGCATCGTTTTTCATCCCCGCCAGAAAGGCCTGATATATGCCCGCACCGACGTCGGCGGCGCCTATCGCTGGGATGATACCACCCGGCATTGGATTCCCCTTACGGATTGGATTGGCCCCGCGGACGTGAATCTCACCGGCATTGAAAGTCTGGCGGTGGATGCTTCAGACCCAAACCGCGTTTATCTGGCAGCGGGCACGTACACCCGTAACGCAGCGGCGATTCTGCGCTCGGATGACAAAGGCCGGACCTTTCAGCGGGCGGATGTACCTTTCAACATGGGCGCCAATGAAACCGGCCGCTTTAATGGCGAGCGTCTGGCCGTGGATCCGAATGACGGCAAAATCCTTTTCTTCGGATCGCGGGAGGACGGCTTATGGAAGAGCATTGACCGGGGAGTTACCTGGCAGAAAGTGGCAGGTTTTCCGAACCTCAAGCCGGAGCCGGAATTGGCCGACCGCTCACCTCGTTGGTCCCGGTTTCGTCCGGAACCGGTCGGAATTGTGTGCGTGCTGTTTGACCCGGCGAGCAGTCGTCCCGGCCGGCCCACTCCACGGATGTACGCGGCTGTGTCTACGATTGAAACCAATCTGTACCGCAGCACCGACGGAGGAATAACCTGGCAAGCCGTGCCCAACCAGCCGGTAGGACTGCGCCCCAATCACCTCGTCCGCTCGTCGGATGGATGGCTTTACCTCAGCTACGGCAAGGAACCGGGCCCCAACCTCATGACCGACGGCGCCGTTTGGAAGTACAACCCAAAAGACGATGTCTGGACCGACATCACGCCGGTCAGGCCGGCAAACAGCGATCAAACGTTTGGTTATGGAGCCGTTGCGGTGGACGCGGAGCATCCCTCGACCATCATGGCCACGACGTTTTGTCATTGGAAACCGCACGACGAGATTTTCCGCAGCACCGATGGCGGCGCCACCTGGACGCAACTTTGGGACGATAACACGGAATGGGACCACTCCAGCGCGCCTTATACCAAATCTCGAAATCCGCACTGGATGGGAGTCATTGAAATAAATCCGTTTAACCCGGATCAGGTGCTGTTCACCACCGGTTATGGCATCTGGAGCTGCGTCGATGCGACCGCTGCTGACTCAGGTAAACCGACACGCTGGATTTTCCTCGATCAGGGACTTGAAGAAACGGTGCCACTCGCGTTGATCAGCCCCCCGGAAGGCGCACATCTCCTGAGCGGAGTGGGCGACATTGATGGTTTTCAACACGACAGCCTTACCGACTCGCCGGCGGAAGTGTTCACCGGCCCGCACTTCGGCAACACCGAAGCCCTGTCATTTGCCTGGAATAAACCGCAGGTCCTTGCTCGTACCGGCACCAGTAACGGACATGACCCCGAAGTGTGCGCCGCCTATTCGTCCGACGATGGCAAAACGTGGACGGCTTTTGCCGACAACCCGGCTGAGGATCCGACCGCAGGCAGCATTACGATTTCGGCCGATGGAACAACGTTCGTCTGGACTCCCCGCCGTAATCCCTCGTACTACACGGTGAATTACGGAACCAACTGGATAACCTGTCAAGGCCTTACACCCGGCTTTCAAGTGGTTGCCGATACGATCAATCCGGGTCGATTTTACGCTTACGACTCCCACACTGGCAGGCTCCTGGCCAGCACCAACGGCGCCGCTGATTTCCCGGTTTCCGGAGCGACTCTGCCGGCCGCGGAAGTCTTTGGCGCCGGCTTTGGCGGCGGTGGAGAAGCGGGCGCCACCCTCTATTCCACTCCCGGCCGCGAAGGCGATCTGTGGATCGCCTTCCGCACCAGTGGCCTCTACCATTCCGTCGACGGCGGCATGAAATTCACCAAAGTGGAAGCAGTCCAGGAAGCAAACTCCCTGGGCTTTGGCAAAGCGGCACCGGGGGAAAATTACCCCTCCCTCTATCTGGCTGGCAAAGTGGACCAGCTCCAGGCCCTCTTCCGATCCAACGACGCCGGACGAACCTGGGTGCGCATCAACGACGACCAACACCAATTCGGCTGGATCAATCATGTCACCGGCGACCCGCGCATTTACGGCCGGGTTTACTTTGGCACCGGCGGGCGTGGCATCATTTACGGTGACCCTGAATAGTTTGGTCGGCGGAATCCCAGACGTTCACCGGCACGGCCGTCAGACAGTTGAAGCAACGAACCCATATAAAATATCCGGGGCAGGCTCCGGGCATCACCTCTTGCGTTTCGTGTCATGCATACTAACGACTATCACCCGGTACTTATTTTTGATATAAATGGAACATTCCTGTTTATCTTGAAACGTTGAAGAGTCGCCGACCAACCTTTGGCCTGTTTGCTTGAGGTGACCAATGCAGGAATCGCCCCGCCCCGGCGTCTGTGAAGTTCGTCAGGCCCGACGCCCTCACGTTGGCGGAGAACTGTGAAAAATATGAAATATGCGGATCGGTTGGTGATTAAGAAGCCCGAACAACGAATGTCTAAATCGGCCGCGGCGGTGTCTCGCATTGGCTTGGTGCTGGCATGCGTGCTCCTGGCGACATCGGCCCGGGCTGAAACCTATACCTGGAAGAATGTCGTCCTTGGCGGAGGTGGATTCGTTTCGGGACTCATCACACACCCCGATGCTCCGGGTGTGGTTTACGCCCGCACGGACATCGGCGGTGCGTATCGCTGGAACCCGGCAGACAATTCCTGGATTCCTCTGCTCGATTTTGCCGCGGACGCCAACACGTATGGCATCGAAAGTGTGGCGCTTGATCCGTCCGATAGCAATCGCCTGTATATCGCCGCCAGCCGGGCCTCATCCACGCTGAAGTGGATCTTCGTTTCGACAAACCAAGGAACAACCTTTTCGTCGTTTACGCCGCCGTTTGCGCTGGATGGAAATGCCCGGGGCCGTGGCGGTGGAGAACGGATGGCGGTAGATCCGAACCTGGGGAGTATTTTGTTCTACGGCACCCGGGGCCAGGGGCTTTATAAGAGCGTTGATTATGGAGCCACCTGGTCGCCGGTAGCCACCTTTCCGGTGAGCACAACGGCAAACACGGTCGGGATCGTGTTTGTCCAGTTTGTTCAAAGCAGTGGCACGCCCGGCGCGGCGACACCGGTCATTTTGGCGGGCGTCTCTCAAACCGGCAACAACCTGTATCGCAGCACCGATGGCGGTGCCACCTGGTCGGTCGTTTCCACCGTGGATTCGGCGTCGTACATGCCGAACCACGCCGCGCAGGACGGTTCGGGCAACCTGTACATCACCTTTGACGACACCTGTGGCCCGAACGACAACGTGGCGGCCGGCGCGGTCTGCAAACTTAATCTGTTAACTCTCGCGTCGTCCGACGTTTCGCCGGTCAAACAGCCGGGTGAACAGGGCGGATGGGGCGGCGTGTCGGTGGACGCGCAGCATCCGACCACACTGGTGGTCAGCACGCTGGATCGCTGGTGGCCGTCGCCTTATGACCAGATCTATCGCAGTACCAATGGCGGCGCCTCGTGGAAAACCACCGCCCTGTCGCTGCCCGGAACCGGCGATGCACCCTGGACTGTCGCGCGGACCCCGCATTGGTGCGAAAGCGTTCAAATTGATCCCTTCAATTCTGATCGCGCCTGGTACGTCACCGGCTATGGAATTTTCAGTTGCACCAACCTCACCGCCGCCGATTCGAACGGAACCGTGCATTGGACGTTTACCAGCGATGGCCTGGAGGAGATGGTGCCATTGGGGCTGGCCAGTCCGCCCACCGGCCCGTATTTATTGAGCCAGGTAGGCGACCAGGGCGGATTCCGGCATTTCAATTTGGATGTGTCGCCGCCCGTGGCCGATTATTTTTCCACTCATCGCGGCACGTCCTATGGGATTGACTTCGCCGAGAACAATCCCGACATCATCGTCCGTCTTTTTTCAGACGCTCCCTACGGCGGTTACTCGCTCGATGGCGGCACCACCTGGAACGATTTCGCCAGCACTCCGCCCGGCACGACCGGCCCGGGAAACATTGCTGTTTCCGCCGATGGCAGCCGTATTGTTTGGAAACCCGCCGGTGCCTCCGCTTTCTATTACTCCGCCAACAACGGCGCCACCTGGACAGCTTCCACCGGAGGCCCCAGTGGAACCCGGTCGCCGGTATCCGATCGCGTCAACGGCAATAAGTTCTACATCTATACCAGCAGTTCCGGCGGCCGAATGTACGTCAGCGCTGACGGCGGCGCGAGTTTCAGCGCGGGCGCGGTCATCTCTGCCAGCTCATCCAGTCTGGTACCGCACGCCGTTTTCAGCCACGAGGGCGACCTCTGGCTTCCTCGCGGCACCGGCGGGCTGGCGCGCTCGACGGATTCGGGTTCAAGCTTTTCAACGTTGGCGACCGTCCAACAGGCGACCTATGTCGCATTCGGCCGGGCCGCCACCGGACAGAGCTATCCGGCGGTTTTCATCATCGGACAAGTCGGCGGCGTGACGGGAATCTTCCGTTCAGATGATCAGGGCGCTTCCTGGACGCGTATCAACGACGATCAACATCAGTTCGGCCTTTCGTGGGTCCATTGTTTCTGTGCGGATCCACGGGTTTATGGCCGGGTTTACTTCGGAACCGAAGGTCGCGGCATCATTTACGGCGAGCCGGCGTCCCTGCCTTCGCCCGAGATCACCCTCACAACCCTGCCCGGCAATCAACTTCAGCTTGAATGGCCTCAAGGCTACATCGGCTGGCAGTTGCAAATGCAAACCAACGCGCCCGGTGAAGGGCTCGGCACTAATTGGACCGACGTGCTCAATTCCACATCCACGAACCGGGTGACCGTGACTGTTGACACAGCCAATGCCAGTGTATTTTTCCGACTGGCTTCGCAGTGATTTGTTCAAAGAACGAGCGGCGTAACGCGGATCATTCTTTGATAACGCCGATCGGTCGCTGCGGAAGTTGTTCCGGCAGACCGTCCATTGCCGCGCGATCAGATACTGATGGCCGCGGCATCATTTACGGTGACCCGGTTCCAGACCCTAAATGACCGCGCTCCTTGATTGAAGCGCAGATTTGGCATCGCTTAATCAATCTTCAATTGAACCGGTTTGCCATTGTATTTTATCGAACGTTCGGGCGTTGGGGCAAAGGAGAACCCTGCCGGTTTGGCTTTGGTAACGAGCACTAAATTGAACGTGTGCTCTTTCAACATGCCTTTGAACGTGCCTTCACGTTTGCCGAGGGTCAGCGTGTGACTGGCGTCATCCCAAAGTATTGGAATCCGGGCGAACGCGCCGTGTTCGTAGCCGTACGTCAGCCCGTCGTCCTCGTAGAGTGTGAACCTGCCATTCGCACCTGCGTAAATATAGAGCGTGATGGGATCAGCGGGTTTTTCGCCGGTGTATTGAATTTCAGGTCCGGTGGGAACGATGGAGCCGGCCCGCACATAAATGGGAATCGCATCGTAGGGCGCCGGCGCGTCGATCGTTTGCGCACCTCCCAGCCATTGACCGTTCCAAAAATCGTACCAGCCGCCCGCGGTCGCCGGTAGATAAACCGGCCGGGTCCGGGCCTGATACGTCGTCACCGGATTGACCAACAGCGCCGGGCCAAACATGTATTCGTCACCCATGTTGAAAATATTGGTATCAGCGGAAAAATCCATGACGAGCCCCCGCATGATCGTGCCGCCTTCACGCGTCACCGCCCCGGCGAGCGAGTAAATGTATGGCAATAACCGGTAACGGATGCGATCGAACTTCAATTCGGCTTCATAGGCCGGGCTGCCCTTGCCGCCAAACTCCCACATTTCGCGGTAAGGATATTCGCCATGGACACGCAGGAGCGGAACGAACGTCCCGAACTCAAACCAGCGCGCATTCAACTCATTCCATTCCTCCGCATCTTCGGGTTTTCGATTCTGACTGGAAAAACGGGCCGGCGGTGTAAAACCGCCGGTGTCCATCGTCCAATACGGCAGGCCGGAGAGACAAAAACCAAGGCCCGCCGTGATTTGGGCGCGCATCGCCGTCCAGGTGGCGGAAGTGTCTCCGGACCAGACCGCCGCGGCGTAACGCTGTTCCCCGGCAAAACCGGAACGCGTCAGGATGAACACGCGTTGATGGGGCGCGGCCTGCCGCTGGCCTTCATAAATCGCCTCGCTGTTGACCAGGGGATAGGCATTCAACATCCGCGCGCCCGTGCCCATTGCCGTCGGGTGCATGTGGGACCGCTGGCTCGCCACCGTCACCGCTGCCGTCATTTCCGGTTCACTCGCATCCATCCACCAGGCGTCCACGCCTTTGTCGAACAACGCCTGCTTGATTTCTGACCAGAACAGTTCCCGCGCCCCCGGATTGAAGGCGTCGTAAAACGTGTCCGGATGGCCGGTCCAATCGATGACATCCTCACCCAGATTCGGCTCGTAGAGGTAATGATGCGAGCGCATGATTTGGAAATTGGTCGTGGTGGGATAAAATTTCGGCCAGACGGAAATCATCAAATGGGCGTGGTATTTATCATGAATATCGCGGATCCAGCCGACCGGGTCGGGAAAACGCGCCGGGTCGAATTGGTGTGACCCCCATTGGTCTTCCTTCCAGTAAAACCAGTCCTGCACGATGTTGTCGATAGGAATACCGCGTTGGCGGTAACCGGCCAGCACGTCCAGGCTTTCCTGCTGGGTCTGGTAACGCTGCCGGCATTGCCAGAGGCCAAAGGCCCATTCCGGCATCATCGGCGCCGGCCCGGTAATCTGGCGGTAACCGGCGATGACGTCGTCCAATTCCGGTCCGTAAACAAAATAATAATCGAGGCCGTCGCCGACCTCGGACCACAGCGACGTGTCGGGGTCAGGCGCTGGCTCTTTCCAGAACAAGTGCATCGTTTCCATCCCCTGCTCCTTCGTCCATTCCAGTTTCAGGTGATAGCGATGCCCCGCCTCAAAATGGACCCGGGCGACGCTCCACCAGGGCAGCCAGCCCTGCCGCCAATGGGAACTGACCAGCTGGCCGTCCACCCATACTTTGATGCCGTTGTTGGAAAAGGTTTCGAGGATGTAATCGCCGGTCTCGTCCGGCTGGACCTCGCCTTCCCAACGGATGCTCACGTTGCCGGTCGGCGGCAGCGCGGGATTAATGAACCGGTTCGGATTCTTCGCGTCGGCCGGCACGGCAATGTTAATTCCCGGATCGACCCGGTTGGTAATGAACCGTTCGAAACTCTCGCCCGCAAAATAGGAACCGGTTAAACCGCCGGGATGGCCATTGGTATCAAACAACTCATCGGCGGGAATCGGTTCCGGCTGAGCCAAGTCCCCAAAGCGCGTGTAAGAGGTATTGTCCCACAAAATCCCATAACCTTTGCTGGAAACGAGGAACGGAATGGCCACGGTGCCGTTGTGCTGCCACAGATCGAGCGGATAACCTTTGAGGTTCATCAGCCCCAATTGGTGCTGGCCGAGGCCGTACAGCGCTTCACCGGGGTCGGACTGCCATTGTTGACGCACATGAAAGGTAAGATCGCCCTGCACCACCGCCGGGGCCAAAGTGCGGCCAGCTTTGCTCTCGGCAAGAATCGGGTGGCCGGCAGCATCCGAAAAAGAAACCGCGCCGGAAACGAGGTCCACGTGCGCCTGCAATTTGTCCGTGGCCAGAATTGCCTCGCCGTTCCCGGTTTTCAGCGACCACGAGGTGCGAGCGTCATGCCGGACCCCTGCCGCCAGGGTCTTGCGCGTGAAAAAGGCGGCGTCTTTCGCAAAAGCCACCCGGATAATGTTGTCCGCGCAAACTTCAAGTTTCAGCAGGTGGTCGCCGACATGAAAAAGGACACCGTCATCCGATTTTTCGGGTGGAACCGGCGCCGCACAGATTGAGAATTGACCGGCCACCGCAATGGCCGCGAGCGGGAGAAGCAATTTATCGAGCATCGCAAAACGCTGGTAGATGGTGGATAGGGTAAATCAATTTCCGTCTGTGCCGTTGGAACAAAATGGATGTCGATTGATTTCGCACGACCTTGCATTGTAAAGTCCTCTGGACACGGCTGAAAGATTAAACCGTTGAAAAGCAGTGAGACAGTGTAGTCTAACCCCGCCCTGGCATTAAAAGGGTCGAACGCCGTGGGTCGAGGTAACCGACGACCGAGGACGGATAGTTGGGCGATGAAAGTTGAGAGTCCAGATGGCAGTCATGAGCAGGCCGGCCGCCTGTCCCGTCGGCTCGTCGCGCCGAAGTCCAACGAAGGCGGAAGTTTCGGAGCGAAGACGGATAACCTCGCCATACGGGAATTGGATCGTTAAGCTGCGTCGGCTTATGGATCAGGATACATTCACGAAGATAAGCGTAGTGCTGCACCAGTTACATGGAAGCGCGAGCGAGGTTGCCTCGTTCATGCTCGCGCCATTGATGCTCGCCGGCGTCGTCTTTGGTTGTTTACTGACTCGTTGGATTTTTAGTGGAGGATTATCGCGTTCGGTATTTCGAGTGAGAGATTGAGATGACTCTGCGACCTCTGATCGGGGTTGACGGAGCAAATCCCGAGTAAACGATTTTACTTAGCATCGGGACGCTTCGCCAAAGCTTGCGAAAATGGGATGCGGAAGTTCCGCGGGACGGCTCCCCCTGCTGTGTAAGCTGATATCGCCCGGTGCCAATACCCCCCCAAAAAATAAGTTTAAAATAATAGTTGACTATTTAGTTCACTATGTTAGAGTGGCCACGTGACTCGGCGGTCCCGAGTCGAGATTAGTTGAAAGAGAGATAATATGGGTCGTGTCAGTGATGCCAAAGAGAGATTGATGAATGCCGTATCGGAACTGATTTGGAGCGGTTCCTACGGCAGCACGACCATTGACCATATCTGTGAAAAAGCAGGGGTAAAGAAGGGCAGTTTTTATTACTTTTTTGATTCCAAATCCGAATTGGCAGCAGAAGCGCTTGAGGCCGGTTGGAAATCCAAGCAGGCGGAGTTGGACAGGATTTTTTCGCCGATGGTTCCGCCCCTGGATCGAATTCGGAAATACTGTGAATTCAGCTATAAATTCCAGCGTGAAATCAAGGAACAATATGGCCGGGTGCTGGGTTGCCCGCAGTTCACCCTGGGATCCGAAATTTGTACCCAGGAAGACCGGTTGCAGAAAAAAATTCAGGAAATTCTGGACTACAAACGCAAATATCTCGAATCAGCCATCCGCGATGCCCATGCGGCGGGACTGATCAAGGCACCCGATCCGGCGCACAAGGCCGGGATGATTCTGGCCTATTACGAGGGTCTGCTGACCCAGGCCCGCATTCAAAACGACGTGGATGTCCTGCGCGATACCGTCGGTGGAATTTTTGCAATGCTGGGGGTGAAAGAAACTGAAGGTGCCGTCGCCTGAAATTTTTTTGAACATTTATTTGACTAAACATTCAACTACAAAAGGAGAGAAAAATGAATACATACCAAGGAGCAAAGGAGAGTGCCATCAAGACAGCAGCGAATGTTTGCATCGAATCCTGCCAGAGATTGGCGGCCCAAATCGAACAGCTGAAAGGAAATTTCCTGGCCGAGTTGCAGGGAACTTTGGAAGTGCCGGAAAAATTATTCCAACTGGCTTTAAACGAGGCCGAGGCGGTGGCATGGCAGACCGGGTATCCGCAGCTGGTTTTTCCGGCGCTGGCATTGGAAAAGGTTCAGGCTGCCGCCGGTTGGAATGCGCGGCAGAAATTCTTGCGTCAAAAAAATCTGGTCGCCTGATGTCCAACTGAACTGCAGCCGTTCGTCGTTAACTTAAAGAGGAGATTTATGAACAAGAAATTTATTCGGTCCGTTTTGTTGTCAATTTTGCCGGCCGTTGCGGCCGGAGTGATCACCGGCTGTCAGCGCGGAGCCGCCCAGCAGTCCCTGCCACCGCCCGCGGTGACCGTGGCACCGGTGGTCCAGAAAGAAATTATCGAATGGAGTGAATTCACCGGCCGGGTGGAACCCGTGGACTCGGTGGAGGTGCGGCCGCGCGTTTCCGGTTATATCCAGGAAGTGCGCTTCCAGTCAGGGCAACTGGTGAAAAAAGGCGACGTGTTGTTCGTCATTGACCCGCGCTGGAACCAGGCCGTGTTCGATCAGCGCCAGGCCGAATACGAACAGGCCCGGCGTGAAGAAGCACGCACGGCACAATTGCTGGCCAACCAGGCCATCTCAACCGAGGAAGCGGACGCGCGGAAGGCCCGCTATGACGAGGCCAGGGCGGCGCTCGACTCCGCGCGACTGGACCTCGAATACACGCAGGTGCGCGCGCCGATTGACGGCCGGGTGAGCCGTGCGCTCCTGACCCAAGGCAATTACGTCAGCGGCGTCGCCGGTTCGGCCTCGTTGCTGACCACCATCGTCTCGGTGAATCCGGTTTATGTCTATGCCGACGTGGATGAGGATTCGTATCTTAAGTTCAGCGACCTGGTCCGCGCCAAAAAACTGGGCGATGACGACGGCGGCCAAATCCCGGTGAAAATGGAGTTGGCCGACGAACAGGGTTATCCGCACACGGGACACATCGAGTCGTTCGACAACCATCTGAATCCGGATACCGGCAGCATCCTGCTGCGCGCGGTCTTTCGGAATGACGACAGCAACATTACCCCCGGTTTGTTCGCGCGGATTCGCATTCCCTTGAGCGACCGGCATTCCGCCTTGCTCGTGGATGACCGCGCCATCGGGACCGACCAGTCGCAGAAATTCGTGCTTACCCTGACACGAACGAACACCGTTGCCTATCAGCCGGTGCAACTGGGACCCCTGGTTGAGGGCCAGCGCATCATCCGCTCCGGTTTGCAGGCCGGCGAAGAGATCGTCGTCAACGGCCTGGAAAGGGTCCGGCCGGGCATGCCGGTGACCGCGGACAAGGAAACGTTGAATGCTTCCGGAGCCGGACGGCAAACCGCCAGCCGTTAACCCCGTGTCAACTGACCAACTTATTCCAAGGACATGAACTTTGCCCATTTCTTCATCCGCCGCCCGATTTTTGCCGGCGTGTTGTCCATTGCTGTTTTCATCATGGGTTTGCTGGCGATGTTCCGGCTCCCCATCGCCGAATACCCGGAGGTGGTGCCGCCCACGATTGTCGTGCGCGCGACCTATCCGGGCGCGACTCCGCGGACCATCGCCGAGACCGTCGCCTCGCCGCTCGAACAGGCCGTCAACGGCGTGGAAGGCTCGCTCTATATGTTTTCGCAGGCAACCCCCGACGGTGTTTTGAACCTGACGGTGACTTTCAAGCTGGGCACGGACCCGGACAAGGCGCAGGTGCAGGTGGAGAACCGTGTTCAGCAAGCGCTGCCTAAGTTGCCGGAGGAGGTTCGCGCCCTCGGCGTCACCACCACCAAACAGTCGCCGGACCTCACCATGGTGGTTCACTTGTTCTCACCGAATAACCGTTATGACGAGGTTTATGTCCGCAACTATGCAACGTTGCAAGTCAAGGACGCCCTGGCGCGCATACCCGGCGCCGGCGATGTATTGGTATTCGGTTCAGGTGATTACGCCATGCGCGTCTGGCTCAACCCGGACAAGCTGGCGGCCCGCAACCTGACCGCCAGCGATGTGGTTGCCGCCATCCGCGAACAGAATGTGCAGGTCGCCGGCGGCATCATCGGCCAGCCGCCCGTCCGCAATCCGGTGAATTTTGAACTGTTGGTCAACGTCAAGGGCCGCCTGGCCACCCCGGAGGAATTCGGCAACATCATCGTGAAGACCGGGGCCGATGGTGAAAAGACATTGCTCAAAGATGTGGCCCGTATCGAGCTGGGTGCGGGCGATTATTCGCTGCGTTCGTTGTTGAACAACAAGACGGCGGTGGCCTTGCCCATCTTTCAAACCCCCGGCGCCAATGCGTTGCAACTGTCGCGGGATGTCCGCCGCACGATGGAGGAATTGAAGAAGAACTTTCCCGAAGGCATCGACTACTCGGTGGTCTATGACCCGACGGTCTTCGTCCGCCATTCGATTGCGGCGGTGGTGCATACGCTGTTCGAGGCGCTGCTGCTGGTGGTGTTGGTGGTCATCATTTTCCTGCAAACCTGGCGCGC
>JANWKE010000068.1 GCA_025451535.1 Verrucomicrobiia bacterium | reverse complement strand
GACCGGCGTGCCGTTCTTCGACCACATGCTCACGTTGTTCGCGAAGCACGCCGTGCTGGATCTTCAATTGCGTTGCCGGGGTGATCTGGAAGTGGACGCGCATCACACGGTCGAAGATTGCGGCCTCGCGCTCGGTCAGGCGTTTGCCCAGGCGCTGGGCGACAAACGCGGCATCCGCCGCTACGGCTGGGCAAGGGAGTCTGGAGTCCAGAGTCCAGCCGCCGCCGCGCTGGCGCGCTTTGGCGCGCCGCGGGAGTGCCGACCAGCACGGATTCATGCGAACCGTGGTTGTTTTCGGGTTGCGTGCACGTAACGCTGGCTACGGCCACGCAGGCAGGCGCTCTTGTCATTCGGCGCGGCCAATTAAACAGAACCCTTCCCCACTGCCAAGCGGATTTGCCTCCCTTCAGATCATAGCAGCCGACGTGAGGAGGCTCTCACTTTTCAGACGAATTAGAATGAGCCTCCTCGCATCGGCTCCTACAACCTCACCGGAATATCTTTTGCCGCCAGAAATTTCTTCACGTCGCCAACGGTGTAGGTGCCAAAGTGGAAAATGCTCGCCGCCAACACGGCGTCGGCTTTGCCTTCGAGTAACACCTCGGCCATGTGCTCCAGCGTGCCCGCGCCGCCGCTGGCCACCACCGGCACCCCTACCGATTCGCTGATGCGCCGGGTGATGACCAGATCAAATCCCGCCTTGGTGCCGTCGGCGTCAATCGAGTTTAAAACAATTTCACCCGAACCGAGGGCGACGGCTTTTTTCGCCCATTCGATGGCATCGAGACCGGTGTTTTTGCGGCCACCGTGCGAGAATACGCCCCATTTGTCTGGTCCGATTTTTTTTGCGTCAATTGAGACGACGATGCACTGGCTGCCGAATTTTTCCGCGCCTTCGCGGATGAGTTCCGGCCGGGCGAGCGCGCTGGAGTTGATGCTGATTTTGTCCGCACCGGCGCGCAGCATGGTGAACATGTCGTCCACGGACTTGAGCCCACCGCCGACGGTGAGCGGCATGAAGCATTGGTCGGCAGCGCGTTCAATCACGTCCACCATCGTCTTGCGGCCATGCGCAGTGGCAGTGATGTCGAAGAACACCATTTCGTCGGCGCCCTGCTCATTGTAGCGTAGCGCGAGTTCAACGGGGTCGCCGACGTTGCGCAGTTCGCCCGCCTCGGCTTTGCCGAACTGGACGCCGCGCGTGACCTGACCGGCATGAACGTCGAGGCAGGGAATGACTCGTTTGGCAATCATCGCCTCCATTGAAACGCCACTGGCCGTGGAAGGCAAATGAATCTGGATAGCAACGAGGCCTGCATAATCCCGGTAGGGCGGGCGTCCTCGCGAGCCGCACTCCATTGTGCCAACCTGCTCCCGGCTCGTCAGCAGCCTCGCCCCATCAGTCAGGTTCGTCTGCCTTTGTCGGCGGACAAAAACCTCAAGGCAACGGCGGTCCGGCAACAACCCGGTAGAAGCGCACCGGGAAGGTACTCGTGTTCGGGTCAAACCAGTCAAAGGGCGACGGCGGCGAATTCGTTGTAAAGATGGTTTGCCAGCCGGTCAAATTCGTTGAGGCCTGTACGGCGTAATCCGGCCCCACCTCACCGGCCACGGTCAAATGCAACTGCCCGCCTGCCGTGGATGAAGTCACACTCGGTTGGGTCAATGGATTGACGATGACATGGAAACTCTGCGTGGCGCTCTGACTTGGTGTGCCGCTGTCGGATACCTCGAGGGTAACGGGGTTGGTGGTATTCGCCTGAGTGACCAGCGGACGCCAACTGAAAACACCGCTGTTCGTATCCAGTGTGGCGTTGACGGGCCCGTCGAGCAAACTGAAGGTCAGCGTTTGCGGCGGTGTGTCCGTGGCAGTGGCGGCAATGACGAGGGTGACCCCGGCATTGATGTTGGTGTCTGCAATCGGCGAAAGGGTTGGTGGAGGATTGGGTGATCCAACGATCAGGACCGCATTGGTGCTATTGGTTGACCCCACGGTATTGGACACGAGCACTGAATACGTGCCGGCGTTGGTAGCTTGAACATTGGTCAATATCAGAGCCGAGTTGGTGGCGTTGGCAATCAGCGTGTTGGTATTAAAATACCACCGATAGGCCAGCGGCATGCTGCCGCCCGCCACCACGGTGAACGTAACGCTGTTGCTGAGCGCGACCGATTGACTATGTGGGTGCGCCACAATGAAAGGAGCTGTGAGCGCATAGGCGGTGATCAACCAATTGGTCTTCGCCCAGGTCAGCACGCCGGCACCCGTGCCGGCCGTGGGACCGGTCACAATGGCTTGCAGCTGAGCCGGGTCATCCGGGTAATAAGTGTACGGCAATTGATTGCCAGGCAGATTCCAGGAGAAAGGAATGATGGGTGCCTGGAACGGTCCCATGGGATTGCCGGGATCAGTGCTGTTGCCCGGGATGACCGTGCTGTCAAACTGGTAAATGGTATTCAGCGACCGAATCTTGCCGGTGTAGGCGGGATTGGAAGGATCGGTCTGATTGTTGCGCAGCGGCCAGAGGCAATCGATGTAGACCGAGTTTTCCACCTGCAACGCGCCGCCTTCGGTGGAGATGGCGCCGTTGATGGGTGGATTGAAACTGTAGGTGTTGTTCAGGGTATTTTGGTCCGCCGCGCTCATGGTCGCCGCAATTGAATTGCGCAGGCGCTTGGCGGCCAGCACCAAAGTGTCGTCCGCGTAAATGTTATAATCATGCACGTTGCCGGCGCGCAGCCGCGGCACACACCGGTCCCACACGCTGTTCAACCACAGGTGATGGAACGTCATCGAGATGGTCGCATTGTTCGGGTCGAGATCGTTCTGGCCCGCCAGGTGGGTCTTGTCGTGCCCTTGGATGATGGTCACGATGTTGGTGGTGCTGAAACCGCGCGTGCGCAGGAAATTATAGAAGGCGTAACTCGTTTTGTTGGATTCCAGCGAATTGATTTGCTGCCAGACCCAGCTGTTGGCGTTGGTGGCGCCGTCGTCGCCGGTGTATTTGCACCACGAAAGGTTGATGGCCGAACAGCCGGCCTTGGTATCCACCAGCCCATCGTAGGATTTCGTGAATGTGCAATGATCAATCCAGATGTTGCTCACCGCGCCACCGTTGCCGAGCGTAATGAAATCCCAATCGTTCCGGTCGTATTGGCCCTTGGTATTTTCGTCCCATTCCCAGTTTTCGTCGAACTTCAAATTGCGGATGATCACGTTGCTGCAGCTTTTGATGTTGAAGTTGCAATGTTTGATGGTCGCGCCGTTGGCGGAGAAAATGGTCAGCCCGCTCCTGGGTTTGATGTCAATCAGACTCTCGCCCACATTCAGGAGCACCGGGTGCAGCAACGGCGCAGTGTTCGCGCGGAACGGACCGACGGCCTGCACCGCCGAACCAACCTCATTCCAACCCAGGCTCAAATCGTTCATGATCTCGATGACCTTGACCGAGCCGGCGGTTTTGTAGGCAGACTGGAGGGCGTTGGCAAAATCGAGCGCCGTGTAAACTTTGCGATACGCCGGGTCGGTGTCGGGAATCAAACCGCCACCGGTGGTGCTTTGTCCAAAGCCAACCAGGTTGTAATCGGAATTGGCCACTGGCACGGTCGTGGTTACGGTCAACACCGCCGCGCTGCTGGTGGCGGTGCTGACGGAGTTGGAAGCCGTGACTGTGTAGCTCCCCTCATCGGCGGACTGCACGTTCGTCAGAGTCAAGGTGGACGAGGTCGCCCCCGGAATGGGTGTCGAGTCCTTGCTCCATTGGTAACTGATGGGCGCCGTGCCGGCCGCCAGGGCGGTGAAACTGGCGGTGCCACCGGCCAACACCACTTGCGAAGCCGGCTGTGAGACAAAGACCGGCGCCACCGGATTGGTATTGATGGCCAGGACAGCGTTGGAACTGGCAATCCCACCGGCAAGGTTGCTGACGGTCACCGAATAAGTGCCGGCGTTGGTCAACTGAACGTTCGTGATCGTCAGAGTGGAATCGTTGGCATTCGCCACCGGCGTATTGGTGTTGTAGAACCATTGATAACTTAAGGGTTCGCTGCCCCCGGCGGTGACGGTGAAAGTGGCGGTTCCGCCCGGGGTCACGGCCTGGTCCTGCGGTTGGGTGATGATCGAAGGCGCATTTGGTGTATTGACGGTCAGTTGCGCCACAGCACTTGTCACCGACCCGTAAGCGTTGGACACGATGACCGAATAACCGCCCGCGTCAGAAGGCTGGACGTTGGTCAGCGTCAACGCAGAACCGGTTGCGTTCGTCAATACGGAGTTGGTGTTGTAATACCATTGATAGTTCAAAGGCAGCGTGCCGCTGGCCAGAACATTGAACGTCGCATTCTGGCCAACCAGGACCGTCTGGTCCTGCGGGTCGGTAGTGACGGAGGGCGCCGTGGCGCCGGGAATAAATTCCACCTCGAACAACGTCGTGTCGAAGGAAGCCGCCGAATCTGCCGCATCGGATGGCCGGACGCCAAAAGTATCGAAGGTAAAAGTATTGGGCGCGCTGTCACTATACGAAACGGTTGCGCTGTTTGTATTATTAAAATTAGTACCCGTCATCGTAGCCGTGATGTCTAAACCATTTGATGCATTGCGGGTAAACGTCATAACAAAAGTGTAGTTCGTGCCGCTGGTGTAGCCGGTCACATTTTTCCCGGCGCCGTTTGCCAGGCCCGTCCAACTGCCGCTGGAAGACAACAAGGCGGAACTGGTTCCGGGCGCATTCCGGTCCATTAATTGGAATGAGGAGCTGCTGCCCAGCGTCGTGGCCATGTTCATGAACATCGCATAGCCCGCGTACGTGCTGCTGCCCGGACTGCCATCGCTGGTCAATCGCGCGGCGGAGGGGCTGTCCACCACTGCCAGCCGGAAGTTCTGGCTGGTACCACTGGTGGCGACGCTGGAAGGCGTAAACACCCAGGTGACTTTGAGTTGGTCTCCCGTGCCGCTCAAAGTGACCGGGCTCATCCCGGTGGTAAAATAAGTCGTCCACGAAGAACTGCTGGCAGTAACCGTTGACACCAGGTGTCCCGTGGACGACGTCATCGTGCCGCCGCCACCGTTAAACCACGCGGACTCAAAATCGCCGCTGGCGTTGTAATCCACACCCATCTCCGAGTACGGCGAATTCGTGTCATTCGACGCCGGATACGTGCGCACGCCGGTGTTCCAGACATTACTGACCAGCACGGTGGCAGGGCTGGACAAAACCACCCCGGACAGGAGAATGAAAGTTAAAGCGGTAAGGCGAGGGTTTCTCATAAAGATTTCTGAATTATTGCGAGGCAGTGTTTGAACAGCGGGTTCTGATTTAAGATGAACGGGTTTGAAAGAAGAATAATGCGAAACGCGCATTAGTCAGCATTGACCTTCTGCAAATGTCCTTGAAAATTAGGCACTCCCGGGCTCTGCGGTTCACTCCCGCCGGCCTCCGCCCGGTGTTCCCCATGCCGTTGGAACGCCATTGACTGCGGAAGGCAATGCCGTTCCGTGCGATGAAAACCGTTTGTCGCGTGGACGTGAGTCCGCTCATTTCTGTCAATTGACCCAATTTGAGCCGGGTCAGGTCGGCGGCTGCGAGTGGGAGCCATGGGTTACGCGCGTTGAAACTTGTTTACTTCGGCGGCCGACAAAATATATTGAAGGGTCACGTGCCGACGTGGCGGAATTGGCAGACGCGCTAGACTCAAAATCTGGTATCCGTAAGGATGTGTGGGTTCGACCCCCTCCGTCGGCACCATTCAAATGCAGCGCGGTAGCGTCGGCTCAACGAAAAGGGGGAACTGGTTGATCCGTGGGGGACGCCGTACTTTTTTCACCAGCTCTCGGGTACGGAAATGGAAATCCGCTCAGCCGGTCCGGACAAAATCATGTGGACAGCCGATGATTTGATAACGGAGTAAGCAAATAAAATTTTTCAACCGCTTACCAGCGCAGATGCTTGTCCAGACCTGGTTGGCCGGAAGGAGACCTGGTTGTAATTCTCCTGTTCAGCAATTGGTGCAATCGGCCAAGGCCGCGCGCCAGGCGTGATTTGACGGTGCCGATGGGCACTCCCAGAATTTTGGCGATTTCAATGTAGGAATAATCCTCCAGATAATACAGCATGACGGGCGTCCGGTAGATTTCGTCCAGGCGCACCAAGGCCGCGAGCACCCGCGCCGTGTCGGCGCGATACAGGAGCGGCGGCGACACGGCGGGAAGTTCTGTGGCCGCCTGCTCCAGCTCGACATGAGGAAAGCGATCCTGTTTCCGCCGTGCCATGAGGAATTCATGGCGGAGGGTGGTAAACAGCCAGGTTTTCACTTTCGATTCATCGCGCAACTGGTGGCCTTTGGCCGCCCAGATGCAAAAGGTTTGTTGGGTGAGATCACCAGCATCCGCCTCATGACGCGTCAGGCTAAGTGCAAAGACGAATAGCGGCTGGTAATAACGAGCCACCAAACTTTCAAACTCCTTGCCTTTGGCAATATGCGCCACTCTTAATAAGAGTTGGCAGCGGGTTAAATGTTCCCCGCCAATCGTTTGCTGCCGGAAGCCTGTCCCTGAAGCCGGCGCGGTTTTTCGCCGGGTGACAAGGATTTTTCCACCGAAAAATGGATGATTATTAGTTATCCATGCCTTCGTCAGAAAACTGATAATCGTGAGTGGAAGGGAGTTACCGCCACTGGGCAAACCCCGAGGTTCCCTTGATTTAGTGGACAGTGAAGGCGAAGCGAAGAACAGGACGAAGCCCGGAAGCCTGGCGTTCGCCCCGGGAAAAATGCGGATTGAACGGTTGCCGCCCGCTTGTTTGATCGGCCGAATGGAGCAAAGCCGGACCATCCGGCCGGGAAACTGCAAATAATAGAGGCAAAAATCCTGTCAAGCCGAGATGAGTTTAAACCCGCTGGCAGGCGCCAAAATGGCTGCGTTTGAATCTTCCACCGTCATTCTGTTTGAAGACATATCTGCGGCCGGTGGCTAACAAAAAAATGCTTGCTCCGATCAAATTGTGAACTGCCGGTTCAGGAACCGGTTGCAGATTGAAAACGGCGGATTGCCCGAGATTCAGCGCCGGGATACCGTTGTTCCAGGCGCCGTTCTCAAACGTGGAAGTGGTGTAAACTTGCGACGCGGCGTTCAACCAGGTGACCGACTCGCCATTCTGCGGGTCGCGGCCCACCACATCGTAAAACGTGGCGTCTGCGATGGGAACATAACACGAAAGCAGTTGCGAACCGCTGCCCGTCACCAGGGGCGGCAGCCACAGGCCAGTGATGGGATCGTACCCCGACCACACGGATCCCACAAAAGTGTTCACGAAACTCGAAGGAGAATTTAACAACCCACCCTGTCCAAAACCCAGGGTATAGTTGATGCTCCAGCCGTTAACGGTGTCGTAAACGGAAGCCGGCAGGTATTGTTGGGTGGCCGGGTCCCACTCGGTGAACGTTGCGCCTTCAGGCACCACTCCCGGCTGGAAAACAGTATTCAACGCGTTGTCCGGCACGGTCCCCGCGTCAAGCTGGTTTGCGATCAGATTGTCTCCGGCATAAAACGGCAGATTATAGTAGCCCACGATGTTCGCCGAATATACCTGACCGTTGGCCGACACGACCGCCACGACAAAGGCAACGGAGCACAAATAATTGGCAATTTTCATTCTCATAAAGTCCCCTTGATTGACTCTACATAATGTTGTTTGCGGCAATTACTGCTAACCGCTCTGATTCTTGCGATTGCGCCGAAAATGTCAAGTAAAATTGAACCCGCTTTGAGCGGTGCCTAACAGGCGCCGGGAAAAGGAAGCTGCGGAATTTAAAGGATTCTGACGCTCTCAGCTGGCCCCTCCCGTCCAGTCGGACACCTCACTGAAGTGGAGAGCCAACCGGTCAGCAAAGACGCAGCCGTGCACGGGTCCGCCAACGTTGTCTCCACCTTCCGGGTATCCACAAGGATCATCCCGGCCCGGGCCTGGATCCGGAAATGTTGGTGACAGACTCGGTGTGGGATAATCATACTGTGACGTCATGACGGCTCAAAAGACCCCCATTCGCTGGGGCGTGCTTGGCTATGCACGGATTGCCCGTGAAAACCTGATCCCCGCCATCCAGCGATCGCCCAATTCAGAGTTCCATGCCATTGCTTCGCGCGAGGAGGCCAAACTGGCCGATTGCCGGGCGCGGTTTAAGGTGGCCAAAACCTATCACGGCTACGACGAACTCCTGCGCGATCCCGAAGTGGACGCAGTTTACATTCCGCTGCCCAACGCATTGCATTGCGAATGGACGATCAAGGCCGCCGAACGTGGCAAACATATTCTTTGCGAGAAACCCATCGCGCTCAACGCAGCGGAATGCCGCCGGATGATCGCCGCCTGTGCCGCCAACCAGGTCATGCTCATGGAAGCGTTCATGTATCGCTACACCGACCGCACCCGCAAAGTGCTCAGTGTCCTGCAAAGCGGCGTGCTCGGCGAAATTAAATTTGTCAGTTCAACCTTCCGTTTCCTGCTCGTCAACCCCGCTTCCATCAAACTCAAACCCGAACTCGGCGGCGGCGCACTTTACGACGTGGGCTGTTACCCGGTCAATTTCACGGGAATGGTAGCGGATGAGATCGCCCGCAGCCAATCCGGCAGCCCCAACCGGCCTGGCACACTGCCGGAATCCGTTTCGACCGAATGCGTGCGCGTCAATGGCATTGATACGATTTTTTCGGCGCTCTTGAAATATCCGTCGGGGTTGGTGGCCTCATTGAACTGCGGATTCAATGCCCACAAACGGATATTTTCGGAAATTGTCGGGACTAAAGGCGTGCTGGAAATTCCCGACACTTTTCTCGACAACGCCGGCGTACTGACCCTGACGATCGGCGAGGAACGGCGCGAAATTGCGGTTGCGCAGAGCGATCGTTATGGTCTCGAAGTGGCGGATTTCGCCGAGGCCGTCTTGCGCAAACGAATGCCGCAGCTCGGCCTGGACGAAACCTTGCGCAATGCGGAAGTCATGGACCGGCTGCTGGCGGTTGGCAGCTAAAGGCTCCCACCCGGCGGCCGCCTATCGCCCGGCGGGGACGAGGGTGATTTCTTTCCAGTGCGACCTCCGGACATTTTCCGAATGATCTTCAACGAAGAGGTTCTTTTCGGCGGCAATGCGGACATTCCTGAAGGTGACATCCCTGGCATAGGCACAGGTGACACCGTTGGTGCCGGAAAGATCGAGATCGCTGAGGGTGACATTTTGGATGGGGCATTCTTCAAGACCTTCAACCACACAACACTTCCCGGAGTTGACCGCCGTGACGTGATCGATGTGAATGTCGCGGAATTGGGGGGTGCGCTCGGAGAAAGGTTCCACCGGGGTTTGGGTGTAGCGCAGGGAGAGCACGACGGCGTTTCGGACATTCCGGAGATGGAAGTTGGAGGCGACGATGTCTTCGACGACACCGCCGCGGCCGCGGGTGCTCTTGATCCGGATGCCGTTGTCGGTGCCGTCGCCGTCGCAGTCAAGGAAACGAACGTGGCGGACGCCGCCGGATTCTTCGCTGCCGATGGCGCAGACGCTGTGGCCATGGGCAACATGACAACGGATGTAAGTAACATCTTCGGTGGGACGATTCATTTTTCGGCCTTCTTCATCGCGGCCGGACTTGATGCCGAAGGCGTCATCACCCACGTCGGCGAAGCAATCATGCACCACCACGTGGCGGCACGAGTCGGTGTTGAGGGCGTCGGTGTTGGGGGACGTGGGCGGGTTGATCATTTTGCAGTTCCCAACGTCCAGATTCTCGCTGTAAAGCAGGTGAACCGTCCAGAAGGGGGCGTTGATGAAGCTGGGGCCTTCGATGCGTACACCGCGACAGTCTTTGATTTGGACCAGCATCGGGCGGCGCCGGATGGGGCGGTCGGGACGGGCATTGCCGTGCTCGGCCATGTCCATGTTGGACCACCAGATGGCGCCCTGTCCGTCAAAGGTGCCGGGGCCGGTAATGGCAATGTTGGTGAGACCGTTGGCGAAGAGAAGCGGATGCGGCCCCGTTTCGGTGAGACCTTCCCAACGCGAAGTGACGTCGGGATAGGCATCACGGTTGGTCTCGAAGAGAACCACCGCGCCGCGGTCAACCTGCAGGGTCAGGTTGTCAACCATGTCAATCGGTCCGGTGAGGAATTGACCGGCGGGGACCCGGACGATGCCGCCGCCGGCTTTTTGGCAATCGGCAATGGCCCGGCGGAACGCGTCGGTACTGGGAACCAAGGGATTATCCACAGCACCGTAGTTGATGATGTTGAAGACGGGTTCGGAGTGCGTCTCTGTCGCAACGCCCGCGTTTTTCGCGGTCATACATCCGGCGAGGGACCAGACCAACAATGGCAGAATCAGAATTCCAGGAGCGCGTTGCAGCATAATTCGTCTTAACTATCCACCATCACCCGGCGGCCCGTTTCCGCCGACTCGTACGCCGCATAAATCACATTCACGCAATCTACGGCGAGATCAACACCGGACCGGGGTTCCCTGCCCTCGCGGATCGCACCCACAAAATCCTCGATCTCCCGGGCAAAACCCCGGAACCAGTCTTCATCACAACTCGGACGGTTCCAGCCTGCCTTGGTCTCGAGTTTCTCCGTGAAATATTCGCTGGAAAATGTCGACCCATCGGGCGCGTAAGTTTCGATTGCGTCGTTGCTGGTCATGTTCGCCTTGATCACACCATCGGTCATAAAGGCCGTGACGCGCGTGTTCAATCCCCCCAGCCCGACGTCACTCACGATAATGTTGCCCCGGGCACCGTCTTCGAAGGAGATCACCACGTTGGCCCAGTTTTCCACATCCACGGGATTGGCGCTAATCCACTGGTTCGCCCCTGCCTTTCGGGCCCGCTCAGAAGCAGGGCTGTGGATCAGATCGGCGGTATCCGCGAGCACGGACACGGGCCGGATGCCTTTGCCCAGCCGCGACTGGCCTTCCCATTCTTTGAGGTGCAGGCAGGCCCCGACCGAATGCACGCCCATGCGCAACAGCGCACCGCCGCCGGTGGATTTCCAATCCCTTGAAAACACCGAGTTTGAGCCGGAATGGTTTTCCTCGGCCCGAAGTTCGAGAATCGAACCCTTGGAAGCCGCAATCAATCGCCGCATTTTTTCGATCGGCGGCGCGTAAATCCAGTTTTCCGCGTAGCAAAACCGCACGCGATTCCGGCGCACGGCTTCGCGCACCGCCTCCGCGTTCTGGCGCGCGCCCTGTCGCATGCGGACCCGCGGTACGCGGGAACCAATGGGCTCGGGGTCACCGGGCATTCCGAAATACCCGGTCAGCGGCTTTTCCATGATGATGTGCTTCCCGGCATCGGCCGCACGAATCGCAAATTCATGGTGCAACGCCGGCGGCACGCAAATGTCCACCACGTCAATATCATCCCGGGCCAGCAACGAGTCGTAGTCTTCGGTGACAAACGGGATCCGGGCTTCCCGCGCCAGCGCCTTACCGCTTTCCTTTGTCCGGGAGCAAATTCCCCGGATCGCCACAAGGTCCCGGGACATTCTGGCGTAATTTGCCAGATGCATCCGCGCCCCGTAACGCGCGCCCACCATGCCAATGCCCAGCGTCTTCATACAAGAGTTTCCGTCAAACCTGCCTGCTGTGACCGTGATGTGTCTTTCCGGTCAGGTCAATGTATCCCCGAGTGCATCTCACAATCGGCCCCGCGCCACCAGCCGGAAACCAGCGCGGCGCAGACCATCACAGTGAAACAAACTGAACCACCGGCACGCAAAGAGAAATTGGTTCGCGAATTTGGACGTTGGACAAGTCAAAACCGGACAAATAATCGGCTAATTTGCGAATTGCTTCTGACCAGATAAAACAAAACGAAGGTTGTTCCTGCACAACCTTCGCTTCACGACTTTCTTTTAACGTTTGGCGCCCGAAACGAATCAGGCCTGGCGAAAAATACGGCGGCGGCCGAGCAACGTCATGCCGCCCGCGAGCAACATCGCCCAGGTCGAAGGCTCCGGAACGACGGTCAAATTGTTGAAGGCAACGTCGCTGCCATTGCCTGCCGCATTATTGAACACGTCAATTCCCAGGAGAGATCCAGAAAATGTGCCGCTCCAGCTGTCGGTCCCGGCAACCGCGCTATAGGAGTTGGCACCCGTGACCGTGAAGGAAATGTTAAATGCAGAATGGTATTGATAGCCCATACTCCCGGCGCTTACATCGCCACCGGATCCGGCATCGCTGTAAAAATAGCCGCTACCGGTATAATAAGGATTGGTAGCATCCGGCTCCGCACCATAAATCCCGAAGGTAACCGCAGCTCCAGAGCCGTTCAACAAATCAACCCCGACGTCGGTATGAGGATTCGTGGCTGACATCTCAAAAGCGAGGGAAACCGTTTGTCCGATGGCCAGGGCGCCACCGTCAAACATGTGGGTATCGGTAATGGTTCCGATCACGTTGTTACCATCCGGATAGCTATACATCTGCCAATAATTGGGGATCAGGGTCCAGGTACCAAACCCGCTGCCCGACCCGCCGACACCCTGAGTCTGCGTCCAAACCTGAACCGGAGTGGAATTCTGATCAACTCCGTCCGGATTGCTGCCCGGGGCGCCCGTGGCCGTATAGGAAACAGGGGTGGACGCGGAGGCCATGCCGGCGGCACCAATGATACTAAGGAGAATCAATGCGGCTTTTTTCATAATTTTTCAGGTTTGGTTGACATTCGATTTATCCTCCACTGCCTGCTCGGGTAGCAAAGGGTTACCCCTACTCATATCATAACCTTAACGGCTTGAAACCCCTCTTTCGGGTGGGTTTGACATCTTCGCTGTCACAGGGCTCAAGCATCGGAAAAAGGACCATATATTTTAAGTGGCGTTGCAGTGGCAATGAGTTATGAGCCTTTCCTTCAACTCCCGGCTCTGGTTCAATCTATAAACCAACTGAAGAATTCACGCCAAAGGACTTCGTGGTCTGCCACTGTTGCCAGTCGTTCGAAATGGCGGACAATGAATCCGTGGAAATATTCGGCGTCGGTGGCCAATAAGTCGGATCATACCAGCCCCAGCCGTTCGGAACCAAACCGGCGGTGGCCTTGTATGCCCACATCGTCCAACTCATGCCGGCAGTGTTATAGTCGTTAATGGAATAGTCGTAGCAAGCGGCACCGTTGCCCATGTCGTTCCATTCGCCGATATCATCGGGCACGTTCCAGGATTTGTGGTTATTGAAATCCGCCACTTGATTGTCGGAACCCGCCTCACATTGGGCAACGGTGCCGCCCCATTGATATTCGTGCATGGAATAGACGACGTTGGTCCAGCCATACACGGACGGGGCGGGCAGCATGCTCCAATTCCAGCTGCCGAAGGTTCCCTCCATGATGATGATATGGCTGGCGTCAGCGGCGCGAACGGTCGCGTAAAGGTTGGTATAGGCAGGCCAAACAACGTTGGTGGTGGTATCATGATTTCCAAAGGGTTCGTTGATCAAATCATAACCAGCCACGGCGCTGTTGCCTTTGTAATGAGCGGCAATTTGCGTCCACAGGTAGGCCGTCTCACTTTGATCCGTGCTGCTCGTCCAGTACAGATTTTGATTTTGCTGGCCGGTGGAATCGGAAGTGCTCTGGCCACCAACCACGCCATGCAAATCAATAATCACATAGAGGTTGCGGGAAGCACAATTGGTGACCAGCCAGTCCAGCACGGCGAAGGCATCCGGGCGCCAACCCGAACTGGTGGTATTGGTGATGGAATAAAAGTTGCCCCACCAAACGGGCACCCGCACGCAATTGAAGCCGGCATTGGTGATGTTATCGAGGTCGGCCGTCGTAATCCAGTTGGTTTGATAGGTTCGGATGAGGCTCTGTTCGCTGGCGACGCCGAAACGATGGTCAAGATTCGTAATGACGCTGTACGTGTCCGGCATGCTGCCGCTGTCCAGCGGACACATCCATTTCTCCATGATGAACCACCCGCCCAAATTGAGGCCTTTCAACTGAACCGCCACGCCGCCGGCGTTGACAATGCTGGTGCCGCTGGTGTGCAACAGGCTGAAGGCTGCCGTCGCGTTGGTGGATATTTGCACGCGATAAAACCGGCAGTTTCCATTGGCTGAATCGGCCACCGACTGGATTGCGTTATTGCCCGAGAGCGGGCTGTTGAGAGGAGTCCACGTGACATCCGCCAGCGCATTCTTGTATTGCGCCTGATAACTCAACCCGGACTGGGTCATAAACGAAATGTTGACATTCGTGCCGGAGTAGCCCGCGTTGATGGCAAAAGGGACGGCTTGAAGTTGAAATCCATTAACGTCCCCCTCCGCACTGCCGTTTCCAGTCCAGGTAATCACCAAATTCCCGGCGCTATCGGACAGGGCTGAAATGAAGTCCACATAATCAATGCCCGGGATTAATGTGTTGCTGGAACCATTCCAGGTACTGCCCTGGCTGTTGCCGTTGACGGTAAAATAGGTTGTGCGACCGGCGGCGGGAACATTCGCGGCATTATACAGGATCAAATTATACGTCGAGTTTACTGCCAGACCCGAAAGCGTGATGGCTTGCGGGATGCCGTTATTATAGAGATAGTTCTGCATCAGAGCGTTGTAGGGAGTGACGGCAAATGGAGTGGAGCCGCCATAATCGTTTACATTGTATCCGCCGGCGGAGGTGAAGGTCATCGTAACCCCCGAATTGCTGCCGTCGGCAGAGATAAGAGGGATCGCACTGCCGCTGCTTGCGCTTATTCCATTCCAGTGGTCACCCGCTGCTCCAAGAACACCCGCACCCGACATGGTTGGACCAGGATTTGGGCCGCCCCCCGAGCCGGCGCTGCTGTTCTCAGTAAAATTAACATCAATGAGTTGGGCATGGAGCCTGCCGAGACCTGAAAAGATGATGCCAGCCAGGAAAATAGCGCGAACGCAACATCGCCGGGTAACTCCATTTAGCGCATTTCCCAAAAAGTAATTTTTTCCAACGACTTTAACCATAATTCGATAATCCGGAAATAATTCAGTTTACATCAACAGGGAGGCCATGTCTTTGGACGGCAGAGCTATCCTTGCCTTCCCGTTTCGAAACAATCAGCGTGATGATGGAATGAGCCGGGCTGTCAGTTTTTGCGGATTGACTTCCCATACAAAGGTAAAAGGGCTGTGCTGTCTCCGAGGGGTTCATCACAATCACCGCGATCGTGCCATCCAGGTTCAAAAACGCGGTCGTCAATAAGTCGTCATCCGTCGAGGAACTGATAATCCGGCGCGCTCCCGGCCGGATAAATTTGGAAAAATGCCCCAGGTAATAGTACGAACTCATGTACGTCAGTTCCCCCGTCTCCGTATTGGCATGAACCGGCGCAAAGCAATAGTTTTGCACGTGATTCGG
>JANWKE010000067.1 GCA_025451535.1 Verrucomicrobiia bacterium | reverse complement strand
CTGGCCGCTGGCATGGCCAAAGCAAATCCATAGTGCCAGACACGGGAAAATAATCCCAGTTTCGCCAACAATACCAGGCCGAACACACTCCACAAAAGCGGGAAGGTCATCTCCCGTCCCACCGACAAGGTCCGGTAATTTCCCAAAAGCAGAAGCCAGGCGGCCAGGCCCAATAGCGGCAACGACGCGCCACAGTTGAGCCAGTTGAACCAACCGGCCGCAACCAGCAGCGGAATCATCAGCACCAGCCGGGCGGTCCGCTTCGTTCCCAAACCCGTCTCGCGCTGGAACAATCGCGCATAAAGCGCCACCAGAAGCGCGACGCAGAAAAAGTGGATGACCATTTCACGGAGATGAGAAACGGGCGTGTCGAATCCGGTACACCACAGGTAAAAATGATTCCGGGCAACCGGCGTCAGCCACAGCGGTGCCCAGGCAAAGGCGGTGGAATATAAACTCGCGCGCCAGTCCTCCTTGTGGAGGAAATAAAGAAAAAATCCCAGCACCGGAATAACCGCCGCCGCCAGAAACGCCATCGCTGATTTAACGACAAAAGGCCTCAGCCCACGCGTGACATGAAAAAGGACGAATGCGGTGATGACCCCGGCGGCCAGCGCCACAAAAATTTCCGGTTTGGTCAGAAACACCAGGCCGAAACAGAAACCGGCTGCGAATGCGTATCCGGCTTTTTGTTTGTTGACCCAATCGGACAGGAAAGCGATAGCCAGAATGGAAAGCACCAGGCCATGAAAAAGCTCGTGGGCATACGGCGCGATATAATTGTAATTGCCAACGACCTGGTATTCACTGAAGGCGAACACCAGCACAATGCCCAGGCAGATCGTCGTGGCCGTCCAGCGATCAGCTGCCGCCAGAAAGCGGCGATAAATCAAAACCAGCAGCGCGGCGGTGATGGCGAGGTTTGCGAAAATCAGCGTGCTGAACGAAGCACCGAAAATTTTGAACAACAGCGCATTAAAATACTGCGATAACGGACCGCCCGCCAGATAATGCAAATCTTGGTACAGCACTGCGCCCTGGCTGATTCGCCACGGCAGGTAAAGTTGCAACCCGAAGTCAATCAGCACATCCGGCCATTTGCGCCAGGAAACCGCTGCCATCGCGACGAACGCCACGGCCACCACCGCCAGCCCGGCCCACCGGGAGTCCAGCCACGCTAGACCCGGTGACCTGCTGCATTTTTCCGTCCAACGCTTTTCTGAAGTGAAAGCGTCCACGCGGAGGCTCAGGCGTTGTAAGTGCTGGAAGCGGTCGTGCCGCCACGGCCGGTCCAGTTGGTATGGAAAAATTCGCCGCGCGGCTTGTCCACCCGCTCGTAGGTATGCGCGCCGAAATAATCGCGCTGTGCCTGCAACAAATTCGCCGGCAACACGGCGTTGCGATACTGGTCGTAAAACGCCAGCGCCGTGCCGAACGCGGGCACCGGAATGCCCTTCTTCGCCGCCGCGGCCACCACATTGCGCCAGCTCTTCTGACAGCGCTTGATTTCGCCGCGGAAATAATTATCGAGCAGCAGGTTCGTGAGCCGGGGATTGCTGTCAAAGGCTTCCTTGATTTTGCCGAGGAAACGCGAGCGGATGATGCAACCGCCGCGCCACATCAGCGCAATGCCGCCGTAATTAAGGTTCCATTTATGTTCGGCGGCGGCGGCGCGCATGAGCATGTAACCCTGCGCGTAGCTGACAATTTTTGAGGCGTAAAGCGCGTCGCGGATTTCGGTGATAAACTCCTTCTTCTTTGCTTCCTTCTTGGCAACGCTCATTAACGGCTTGGGTCCCTTCAACTTCTTGGCCGCCTTCACCCGGTCGTCTTTCAACGCGGAAACACAACGGGAATAAACCGCCTCGGCAATGAGCGTGATGGGGATCCCCAGGTCCGCACTGCTCTGCACCGTCCATTTGCCGGTGCCTTTCTGACCGGCGGTGTCGAGGATTTTATCCACCAGGGGCGTGCCGTCCGCATCCTGGTAAGCCAGAATGTCGCGGGTGATTTCGATGAGGTAACTGTCCAATTCACCCGTGTTCCATTCCTTGAAAATCTCGTGCATCTCGGCCGCGTTCAGGCCAAGACCGTTTTTTAAAATGTTGTAGGCCTCGCAAATCAACTGCATGTCACCGTATTCGATGCCGTTGTGAACCATCTTCACGTAATGGCCGGCGCCCTGTTCGCCCACCCAGTCACAACACGGCGAGCCATCGTCCACCTTGGCGGCGATGCCCTGGAAAATGCTTTTCACATGCGGCCAGGCGGCGGGTGAGCCGCCGGGCATGATGCTCGGACCGTGCCGCGCGCCTTCCTCGCCGCCGCTCACACCGGTGCCGATGTACAGCAGTCCCTTGCTCTCGACATATTTCGTGCGGCGGTTGGTGTCTTCAAACAGCGAATTGCCGCCGTCAATGATAATGTCACCCGGCTCCAGCACCGGCAGCAGGTGCTCAATGAATTCGTCCACGGCCTGGCCGGCCTTGACCATGAGCATCACCCGGCGCGGTTTTTTGAGCAGTGCGGCCATTTCCTGAAGCGAATGCGCGCCGATGACCTTGGTGCCCTTGGCTTCGTTATTGAGGAAATCATCCACCTTGGAAACGGTGCGATTGAACGCCACGACGGTGAAGCCGTGGTCGTTCATGTTCAAAATCAAATTCTGGCCCATAACGGCCAGCCCAATCAATGCAATGTCAGCTTGCGGTTCCATTTGTCGTATCAGTTAAAAAAAGTTAAAAACAGAGAGAGGACGATACAACAGCCCGTCCGGCGCGCCAGCAGTTTTTTATGAAAAACAGGGTCCCATGCCGGTTTTTTTGCGAATGCCTTTTTTCGCAAAACAAGCCAGCGGCATGGGCTTCACCCAAAATTGTGTACTGAATTTTTTGGAATCCGCGCCGGCCGATGGTTGCGGGAACCTGTTTGTCTTTCTCCAGCCGGACACCCGTTTTTAATTGGGACACGCGCAGGCACGACTTTCCTGAAGCGCTTCCGCGCGCCCAACCTTCAACCTTTAAAGTCCCGGTGCTTTTGTGTCTGGCGTTGGTTCTGCCCTTCAGGCCGGCGCGCCCAGTTGCAGGCGCGCGTCGCTTTCCAGCATCGTTTTCAAGTTCGTCCAGTTCGCCTCGTTCATGTCGTTGAAGGCGTTCAAATAAACGGCCACAGCTTCCCCGGAATATTTGGCCAGCAGCGCTTCGATGGCGGACTTCAATTTCGCGTCATCCATCGTCGCCGGCAAATCATCCACCACGCCTTCGTTGTTGGGCAGGCCCAGCGCGTTGAGAAAATCCACGAGCATCTGGCGCTGTTTTTTCACGAGCCACACGCGGATGAGGGTGGCGGCGGCGGTTTCGAGCGCCGGCCGGGACAGGGTGGAAATGATGGCTGCATGACATTGGGCGCGCGGCTGGCGTTCCAGGAACACCGGGCGCACATGACGCGCCTGCGCCACCGCGCCGAGCGTGGCCTTGTAGGTCGGCTTGTCCGACTCGTGGGTGAAACTGAGGATTTCATTCGCCAGGTTGGCCGACATGAAACCAAAGAGTTCATGGGAGGTGAGCATGTGTCAGTAATTTGTTTAATGAGTAACTGGTTAAATAAGTTGAACGACCCGGCTGCGCCAATCAGCAGTTAACGGATTACTCATTTAACTGATTTAACCAACCACGGTTACTGAAATTTTATTCCTTTTGGCCAGTGGTCCGCAAGTCTCCTGTTCCAGCAACAGCGTCTTGCCGGCTTCCAACGCGAGCACGGCCACCCCCGAGGCGGCACAGGTTTCCAGGGTTTGCGCGCCAATGCACGGAATGTCAAACCGCATGTCGTGATTGAGCCTGGCAACCTTGACGGCCACCGCACCGCCGTCCTTGCCCGCCAGCTTGCCACCGCGGGCGAGACATTGATCCGTGCCCTCAAAACCCTCGACCGCCAGCACCACGCCGCTTTTGACCACAACCGTCTGGCCGATTTCGAGCCGGGACGTTTCCTTGGCGATGCGAAAACCGAAATCCACGTCCGCTTTTTGCTCGGCGGAAAGCTTCGGGCCAAGCTGAAAACCCGCCTGCGGCATGAGTGGCTGGAGCCATGGCGTGGCGTCGATCAATTCCACGCCGTCCTTCTTCAATTCTTCCGCAATGGCGCCGAAAATGGTGTGAGCATTCTTTTCTTTCAAACGCAGCAACAACCCCATGGCCCGCAAATCCGGCCGCAGGTCATAAAGATTTTTGGGCGCAATCTGTCCAACCATGACGCATTGCCGGATATCGCGGTCGGTAAAGGTGGAAATCATCCGGGAAAGCTGGCCAACTTTGAGCCAGACCACTTCGTCCACGAGTTGGGCAATCGCCGGGTCGGTTTCATTTTCAAACGCGACGGCAACCAGGCGTTTGATGCCGGCGACGCGCGCCTGCCGGGCAAATTCGAGCGGCAAGGAGCGGTTGCCGGCAATCAGGCCGAGGGAGGCGGGCGCGGTATTCACGTGAAAGCAGAATGAAGAATGCAGAATGAAGAAACAAGCTGGAAGCGTCATGGTGGGACTGCTTCTTCATTCTTACTTCTGCCTTCTTCATTTTATGTCCCGTCCCGGCACAACCTGTCTCATTCAACAAAAATCAACGGGTCGCGGTAAAGTAAAGCCGTGCAAACCTGTCGTCCAAAACGGAAAAACCATTTTCAAAATGTGGCCCGCCGGGTGCTTTGCCAAATCCTTATGTCGTATCCTGAATCAACGGATGAAAAAATGGCTCCGCCGTCGCAATCAAACGGCGGGGATAATCGCCAGGAAAACCGCCGGGCCGATGCCGACCGGCACATATCACTCACCCTGGCGCATGAATTGAACAATCTCCTCACCGTTGTCCAGGGCCACGCCGATCGCCTGTTCGTTAAACATCAGGAAGACACCATCCTGGCGCCGACTTTGAAGAAGATCTCGGATGCAGCCCATCGCGCCGCCGAGCTGGTCCGCAGCGCCCCCAAACTTGAGCTGGATCCGCCGGCGGCATGAGGCCACGGTCCCGCAGGCCAAAGGGTCCGGCATCAATGGCGGTCTGCTTTCAAGCCTTCCACTTGCGCGTTCTCCAGAATGAATGGCGGGCCTTGCTGATTGGCAACGGCCACATTTTTGAACCGGATACCCCTGGCATTCCGGATGGACAGGCCGGCGGCTGCCGCCCGGATGCTGACATTTTCCAGAACGACATTTGAGATCGGGCTTTCAGGCAATCCAATAATGAGGCCGGCGGATTTTGAGCAGGTGGCAGTCAGATTGCTGACGCAAATGTCGCGAAAGACAGGTGTGGTTTCGAGGACGGGTTGAGCCGGGTCATTTGGGGGAGCGAATCTTTGCACGGGGTCACCGGCGGAATTGGTCATGTAGTAGCAGGTGAAGGTGATGGCCGGATTCACGTTCGTCATGGTGATGTCGCTGAAACGGATATTCTCCACCGTACCGCCCCGGCCGCGCAGCGATTTGATGCGGATTCCATTCTCGGTGTTCTCAAACGTGCAGTTCCGCACCGTTACGTTCCGCACGCCGCCGACGGTCGCGCCGCCGATGGACATGCCGTGGCCATGCAGAAAAACGCAATCCGTGACGGTGATGTCCTCGCTGGCAAACGGGCGGCCCGGAACCGCTCCCTCGGATTTGATGGAAATATTATCATCGCCGGCGTTGATGCGGCAGCGGGTAATCAAAACGGCTTTGCAGTTGATGGGGTCAATGGCGTCCGTATTGGCTGCGCCAGACGGCGTCTGGACGGTCACATTGCTGATCACGGCCTCCTCGCAGGCCGTGAGCGCCAGATGGGTGAGCGGGGAGTTGCGCAAAGTCACATCTTCCACGCGCACGTTGTTGCAGTCGGTGAGTGCAATCATCCGGGGGCGGGGCAACACGTAGCCCGGCGTCCGGCGGCGCGCGGCCTCGGCCGGTCCCCACCAGGGCGTACCCGCGCCGTCAATCACGCCGGGACCGATGATGGCAACGCCGCGAAGGTTCTTTCCGTTCACGAACGCGATGAACGAGTTGGTCTTTTCCGGGTCTACGAAATCAGCGCGTTTGTCGGTGGCCTGCAGAATGGCATCGGCCTCGAGTCGCAGCGTCGTATCGCTATGAAGGAAGACGGGCTGACTGAGATACGTCCCTGCAGGGAACCGGACGATGCCGCCGCCGACGGTTCCACATTCATCCAGCGCCTTCTGAATAGCCGCCGTATCCAAAGTCCTGCCATCGCCTTTCGCGCCGAACTGTCGGACGTCAAAAACCCCCGCTGACCCGGGCGATTCCGCCGCCCATGCGCTGACGATGGCCAATGACACAAATAACAGTGTCAGGAACAGCGAAATGACCGGGGCGCGCGTTGGTATCGGCGCGAAATTGCTTCTGGTTTTCATGGTTGGGGCGATTGAATTTGAACTTCCCGGATTGTGCAGCCCGCCCCAACTCTTTTCAAGTGGTGGTAACGACTCGATTACCGTGAAACCTTTTTGATGAACCCTGCTTTGCCCACCCCGTTTATTGGGGAGCCGTACTGGCTGAAATCAGCCATCGTATGTCCTGCGAGTTCGGGTCTGCGGGCCATTCACCCACAGTGCCGGTCGGCGATGATGGCGTTGCAGTTATCATGCTCTGGTCGGTCCACCGATGAGCGTCGGAATGTCCATCGGCAAACGCCAGCACGCTGGCATTGCCGTGCAAGACCGCCGGGACATCGGCCCAAGCCGTCGTTTCTGTCGGATCTACGTTAAAAAAGGCGTCGTTTATGCTGTAGGGATTTTCTTCGATAAAAACCAAAGTCCTGCTTGGACCGGGCCGGGTCATGCTTGATAGCCTGGTATAAAAGAGGTAACCGGTGATGCCATTCCAAACCGTCGTCGCGTAACCTGGAGCATCCATGGGCTGCACCCAGCTATTCATCGAATATGTGCGCAACGCCGGCGCGGTGAAAGCTCCGCCGCCGTGCGGAACGATGCTATGGTCGGCCGGGCAATGGTAAACGTTGTAGTTATTGATATACGGATAGAGCAGACCTGCCTGTATCCACCAACTATATTTGGAACCTCCCGGATAAGGGCCGGGCAGAACGCATTGCAAATTCTGCAGATTGCCCGGACACCAATCCGCGTTTGCACCTCCGGGTTGGAGTTGGGCTTCCAGTCGAGGGTCTCCGGCGTAATTTACGCCATTGGCACCGTTAAGACCCCGGTTGGGAACCAGAACATCATTATGATCGCGGGCGTACATAATCCACGCGGCGGCCAACTGTCTCTGGTTGGCCAGACATCCGATGACCTGGGAATTCTGCCGTGTCCCGGCAAGCGCCGGCAAAAGCATGGCCGCCAGAATGGTTACGCTGGCGATAACCACCAGCAACTCAATCAACGTGAAGCCGTTCTTTTGCGCTTTCATATTCGCTCTTCTTTGATTCAGTCCAGGTTTTATTGCGCAACCACCCGGTAAAAACGCTGGCCGGCAGCCGGCACCGGATCCATCAAGGAAGCCTGGTTGCCGTTGATGTTCATAGTGCCGGCAACCTGCTGCCAGACATTGTCCGTCAGGTTGTTCTTGTATTGGACCTGATAACTGTGCCCGGAGACGTACGGCCACGTGATGGTCGGTCCCAGGCCCGCAGCACCCAAAGTGACGTTCGCGTAGAGGAACTCAAAAGCAAATACGTCACTGAAGTGGTTAAAATCGTTGGCGGCCAGATTGGCAGCCCAACTTGCGAAAACGAGCGTCCGGCCGTCGCTGCTGAACACCGGCGTCAGCGAGCGATTATCCCCGCTGGCGGTTCCACTCGCAGCGGTGCTGAGCAAGGTATTCGATCCGGCCAACTGGTCGTAAACAATCAACTGCGGAATGCCATTGGTGCTGCCCGCCACCAGGTCGCTGGCGGCGCTGCGATAGGCAATGAACCGGCCATCGGTACTGATGTCCGGGGAGTCCGAAGCGCCGTTGGCGGGCAGAAGTGTGTTGGGGTTTTGGCTGATGAGAACGCTGGTTCCGGCCTGGGAGTCGTAAAGGTAAACGTTCTGATTCGGAACGAGGTTTGGTCGCATGGCGTAAGTGAGAAAACGCCCGTCGCCGCTGAATTGCAAGGCGGCGAAGGGCGTCAGAAATGCACCGGCGGATTGACTACTGGATTGAATGGTCGTGGTCGTATTGGAAATCACGTCTATGACGTATAATCCGCCCGACGTGCCTTGCAGGCAGGCAATTTTTTGTCCGTTCGGGCTGATGGAAATTGCAGAAAACGGGTTCAGATTCACCGCGAGACTGTTGGTGTAGGTTATGGCGGCAAGCGCCGTGTTCCAGACATACACGTTGATGCCTGAACCTCCAGGAATGCTCCCCCAAAGAGCGACATAACGGCCATCAGGAGTCATAGCCGCCGGGTACACACTGGTTGAGGAACCGGGCGCCGTAAGCGCATACGTGGTCCCGGTTTGCAGATCCCTCAGGAAGAGATTTTCTTCGAAGTTCGGCGCACTGCTGCGGAACAAAACATATCGCCCATCCGCGCTGATAATTGGCGAATAAGAATTATTGCCTGGACCAATGCCATTGGTGCTGACACTCACCAGGGCGGTGGTCCCGTCCTGCAAGTCGCGCAGGTAAACGTTCTGCTTATTCGTGCCGTTCGCGACCAGATCATCGGCGCTGCTGGTGAAGGCCACGTAACGTCCGTTGCCGCTGATGGCCGGATCGGTGGAAATCCCGTCGCCGGTGACGCCGTTGGTGTTCACGCTCACAAGCACATCCGTGTCGGCCCTCAAGTCGCGGACAAAAACGTCACGGCACCCGTTCGTGTCATTGGGAGTAATATTGTCGGCATCGCTGAAATACGCAATGTACCGGCCATTGGCGCTGAGCGAACCGGCGGCGACGCCGCTGGCTCCACCAATGGGCGTCACCGATGGCAGACCCGGGTCGTGAGCCGAAACCAATTCGGCCGAGCCCGCCGCCCGTTCGCGCAAAAAGACGTCGCTGTCGGGATTGCCATCATTTAGCACGAGTTTGTTCACGCCGTTATTGGTCAGGAAGTAATAATCGTCATTCTCGAAGGCGATGGTACTACCATCACTGCTCATGCTAGGAACCGTGGCAGAAATCACACCGAACCCGGTGCCGTTTGTGTCCACGTCCTGCAAAGTCGTGGTGCCGGCCTGCACGTCTCTCAAATAAACGTGATACTGTCCGTTCAACACGTTCGGAACCAGATTGGTGCCGCCGCTGAGAAATGCCACGAATCGTCCGTTGGTGCTGACAACCGGCGAGTCGCAAACGCCGCTGGCCGGTCCGCCGGTGGTTTGGTCATGGCTGACGAGCGTGTTCCTCCCAATCTGCGCGTCCCAAAGATAAATCGCGGTGTTGGTCAGCGACGTGTTTCCGATATTGGCGGCATACGTGATGAACCGTCCGTCAGGCGTCATATCCAGGTTGTGGATGGTTTCGAAGCTTTCAACCAGCACGGCGGCATTCGAACAAATCACATCGCTCAAGCCGGTCTGGATGTTATAACGGAGAATGATTCCGCGCAGAGCCGCGCCTGACGGCGGGTTGGTACAGGCTTCAAAGGCGACAAATTGCCCATTGGTGCTGAGGCTGAAATTGCAGGAAACTTCGTTCGTTCCGCCGGTCACAAATTGGAAGATGAAGTGGGCATTGGCGCTGACACAGAAGGTGTTTTGGGCGACCAAATCCCGCACATAAATTTCGCCGGTCGTGATGACGCCGGGAACCAAATTGGTGGCGGTGCTGTAAAAGGCGACGTACCGGCCATCCGGTGTGATTTCAGGCGTTTCAGAGCTGCCGCTTGGAGAAGGACTGCTCGTTGACGTCGCGCCAACGCTGACGAGGGTCGTCGTCTGCGCCTGCAGGTCGCGGACGAAAATGTCAGGAATACCGTTCGTGTCCCCCGGCACAAGGTCAGCAGCGGCGCTGGTGAACGCGACGTACCGGCCATCTGGTGTCATGACCGGATCGCGCGTTTCACCGCTGCCGCTCCACCCGTTCGTGTTGACGCTTACAAGCGCCGTCGTGCCGTTGACCACGTCGCGGACAAAGATGTCCTGGGCATTGTTTGGGTCGTTGGCGACCAGATTGCCGGCGGCACTCTCAAAAAGAACAAACCGGCCGGTGGTGGAAATGCCAAACGGCACGGAATTGCCGTTGCCACCGCCGGATCCCGTGAGATTGACGCTGACCAGCGTGGTGGTGTTGCTGGCCCGATCGCGAAGAAATACGTTCAGGGCCGGCAAGGCGGGAGCGGCCATCGGAGCGCCATTGCTCATCAGCGTCAGATTGTTCGCCGTGCTGGCGAAGAGCACATAACGTCCGTCCGCGCTGACAATCGGCATTTGGGAAGAACCGCCGCCGCCGGCCACGGGTGACAGGGAGCCATCGCGCGGCGAAATCAATTGGAGAAAAGATGCGTGGGCCTGGAAAGAGATTAATGCTGCAAACACCGTGACCACAGGCAGTTGCCACCTCCTAAACAAGGGATTCATGCTTACAATCCTTTCTTTAGCTGATACTTTCATCTTACCTTTATAGCTCGCAGGCACCAAGACTTTTCTTTCAAGAAATTTTCCACCGGTACGCTCCGTTCGCGATGGTTTGCCGGAATCGAACTCCAAATCAAGAATGAGGCTGTCTCAGCAGCCAGATCAGACGCCGGGAAGCGTGGACCAGGTTGGGATTGATCCTCCAGCTATTTCCAATAACTCCAATGCACGTCCGGGAAAAGGTTGTCGCGTGATTCCAATTCGCGCAGCCATTTTTCATCCACGGCCGTGACGGTCAGCTGTTCATGCAAGGCGATAAAGCGCAGCAAATGGTCTTTCACCCGCCGGCGCGCATAATCGGGACTGGTGCCCGTGCGCAGAATGAAAGGCCAGTCGCTGGCCTGCGCGAGCAGCAATTCACGCGCCGCCTGCCGCAACGCCCGCGCCTTCAGGCCGGTCGCCGTGTGGAATTTTTTGGCCAGCCCGGTCATGCGTTCCTGGGCGATTTGCAGGTGCGGATAGATCCACTCGTTCGATTCGTTCAGCCACGCCCGCCAGTAACCTTCCTCCCCCCAGCTCGAAGCGCCGGGTGCGGCGATTTGATTGGTCGGATGGCGGTGCAAATATTCGCTCGGCGTGATGAGCGTGAGAACTTTCTGATCGTAAAACAGTTTGCGCGCGAAATAATCGAGAAATTCCGGCCCTTCATACCACCAATGGCCGAATAATTCCGCGTCGTACGGCGCGACCGCAATCGGCGGCCGGTCCAGAAATCTGGCGACGCCTTGGGCCTGTTTGATGCGTTCATCGAGAAAATGTTGGGCGTGTTCACCCGCCGCCTGCAAGGCCAGGTCGCGCTGGTAAATCTGCTTGTCCCCCGCCCCGCCGGTGATGCGGTAATACTTGATGCCGGTAAAACCGCGGTTCTCCGGCGACGGCAGGTGCGGTTTCACGTAGTCGAAATCGAGATCGAAGCCGATGTCGCGGTAAAAATCGCGGTACCGCGCGTCGCCCGGATAACCTTCGTGCTTGCTCCAGACCTGTCGCGAGGAATCGAAGTCGCGTCCGAACGCGGCGATGCCGTTGGGCGTGTAAATCGGCGCGAACGTGCTGTAGCGCGGACGCGGACGCGCATGCAGCACCCCGTGCGTGTCGAGAATGAACCAGCGGATGTTGGCCTCCTGCAAAAAAGCTTCAACGCCTTCCACGTAGGCGCATTCCGGGAGCCAGATGCCCACCGGGTCACGGCCAAAACAACTGCGATAATGGTCGCGCGCTGTCAGAATTTGCGCGCGCAGCGACGGCGGATGGCCGGCCAGGAGCGGCAACAACGCGTGCGTGGCGGCGGTGGTGACGATTTCGATGTGCCCTTCGTCCTGTAATCGACGGAAGGCACCGACGAGGTTGCCTTCCCCGGCCCGCCAGGTGTCGCGAATCGAAACGAACCGATGATGATACATCCACGCGTGTTCACGGAACGTGCGGTCCCAATGCGTGCGGTGGATTTCCTTTTCCGCCAGTTCGATGAGGCTGTTCAAGTGCCGTTCGTAACGTCCGCGCAACAACGGGTCGAGCAGCATCGCGCACAACGTTGGCGAGAGCGAAAGAGTCAGGCGGGTGTCCATGCCGTCGCGGCGCCAGCCTTCGAGCGTCTGCAGCAAGGGAATGTAGGCTTCGGTGATGGCTTCGAACAGCCAGGATTCCTCCAGAAATTTTTCGTGCTCCGGATGCCGCACAAATGGCAGGTGCGCGTGCAGCACGAGGGACAAATAGCCTTGCATAGTCGGTTAGAACATTGCCGTCACTCGTCCAGTTTGTTTGAAATCCATCTCGCCAGGGAACCGGCTTTGATAAAAGCCAGAATTCCCAGCACCAGGAGAATGGCGGGAAGCACAAAATCAGGTGTTTTCATGGGCGCGTGGTGCGCTTGGCTTCCTACCCACGACAAACTCAGTTGAATCAGGCCCAGACCGATCAACGCCACGGCGATGAAGCGAACCAGCATCAAGGCTCCGCGGTGGGGCGCGTCCATGAAGGTCAAACGTTTTCCGGCAAGGGCGCTTTCAATGACGGGTCCTGCGGGTGCGCGCCGACGTCACCAAGATAATCCGTTGAGCGACTGAATTTCAGATCCGCCGCGCGGGCCTCCGTGCCATCGGTTGAAACAGCGACGGCGGGAAGATCATAGTTTCCATCCGGCAGCGCGAAGCGGTAGCTGAACGAACCATCGGGTCGCAATTTGATTTCGTGGCCACCAAGGGTGACCTTGGCCGCCGGCTCGGTTGCACCGTAAATGATCAATTCCGCGTTGACGTTGAACCAGAAACCTTTTGCTAATCCGACACCGCCGAACGGACTCGAAATACTGGAGATGCCGAACTGCGACGCCCCGAGCGAGGAAATTTCGTGGGCCAGCCGGCGGCGGATTAATTCCGTGATTTCGAGCGACCCCATCCACACGCGGCGAACGTCGTCAATATTGATGATTTTCGCGAGCGCCTGTTCCTGTTGCGGTGTCCAGGCCGAAGCCAGGTGGGAACCCGCGCGCGGCAGGTCGCGATGGCCCTGCCGCCGAAGCTCTTCCAGGGCCTCGGCCAGAGGAAGATGTTCATGCACGGCCGCCTTGATGATTTCCATCAGCTGTGCGAACGGGAATTCAAACGGAATCGTCGCGAATTCAGCGCTGCCCTCCGACGAGACCGCATCCGGCGGCGTCACCGTGGCCGCGGACGCGGCCACCCGCACCCATTTGCCGACCGGCGAGTAATAGCCGAGTTCAGCGGCATAGGAAGCTCCCGCGCGTTCAACGTGGGCAAACCAGTGGCGCGATTCCGGGTGGACGTGGATTTCGTTGATCGGATGGCCTTCAATCCTGTGCGCATAAACGCGCAAAACCAGATGGCCGTCGGCGGAACGCGTGTTGCAACGCGTTTGCTGCTCGTGCGTCAGGTCCCAGTGCGCGTACAGCCAGTGGGGATCCCGGGCGGTCAAAAACAACTGGCGGGTGCCGTAACTTTCGGGCAGGTCGGCCTCGGCCGTTTCAAACTGTTGCGATGGCGGCACGGGACCGAGCGCATATTTCTGGCCAGGACCGCTGACGGGAGATGGCGAAGTCCGGTCGCCCTCCAGTAAAATGGCGGGAACTTGAATTTGTTTATGCCGGCCGGTTCCACCGATTTTGGGTCTGACGGCGCGTTTGGTTTTCCGGGGAGCGGTAACGGCTTCAAACGCCGAAACGAGGGTGCTTTTCAATTTTCCAAACGTCGGACGTTTGGTTTTTGGCGGCTTGACCGGGCTGGCGCTGGTGGCGGTTTCTTCGGACAGGGTTTCGGCGACACGAGGCGGAGGTATGGTTGGGGTGGCTGTCTTCTTTTTGATTGACGCGGTTGCCGTTTTTCTTTTCATAGCAGCAAATCCCTGTTTCGTGGCGATGTCCTCATGCCATGCGGGACTTTACGGTGGAAGCACGAACAACGCAATGGGAATTTCACCACCCAAATGCGCTTGCCGTCGGGGACAAGTTATGTTTTCATAACTCTTGACCAGCATGAGTCAACCTGAAAGCAACGGCGTTACCGGTTCGCCGCCCACAATTTACGTGGTGGACGATGAACAAGTATTACTGGATTTGGCTGAAATGATTTTGGCGCCGACGGGTTTTAAGGTTTGCCTGTTCCGCGATCCACAAGAGGCGCTGGCGGAATACACTGCCGCCCCATCTCCCCCGGACGTCCTCGTCACCGATTACGCCATGGGACAGATGAACGGCATGGATTTGATTCGTGAATGCAAGCGGCTGAACCCCCGGCAAAAAACCATTCTTCTCAGCGGCACCGTGGATGAAAGCATTTACGCCGATTCACCGGTCAAACCGGACCATTTTCTGGCCAAGCCGTATCAAATCAACAGACTGGTGGAAGTGATTCGCTTGCTGCTCGCCCGGTGAGTAAATTCGAGTTTGCCCGGAGGAGCCGGACGCAGTATTGAAAGGGTACGTTTATGAAAAAGCTCGAAAAAATATTCTGGAGTGTGGTCCTCATTCTGGTGGTTCTGGCCATCATTGGCGCCATTGTCGCCAGCGTGTTTCTTGGCGACATCGTCAAGAAAGGTGTTGAAACCGTCGGCCCCCAAATTACCCGGGTGTCGGTCAAACTGGATGAAGTGCACCTGACGTTGTTAACCGGCTCGGCCAGCGTCAAGGGTTTGGTCGTCGGCAACCCTGAAGGTTATCAAACCCCGCAAGCCATCAGCGCCGGACTGATCTCCGTGGGGGTGAATCCCCTGTCCGTGCTTTCCGACAAAATCGTCGTGCGCTCGCTTCATGTTGAATCGCCCGAAATCACTTTCGAAGGTGGTCTCGGCGGCAATAATCTCAGCACCATCCTGAATAACGTCACGGAAGCCTCCAAAAACCCCGCTCAGACCAGTACGGCTTCAACCAACGCACCCGCACAAGCCAAACCGTCCAGGAAACTTGAAGTGGACGATTTGCTCATCACCGGCGCCAGGGTTCATGTCAGCCTGACGGACCTGGGTGGAAAGCAAATGACGCTTCCGTTGCCACCGATTCATCTTGTCAATTTGGGCAGGAACCAGGAGGGCATCACGGCGCCGGAATTGACCCGGAGCGTGCTGGACGCCATTGTGACCGCTACCCTGAAGGCCGTCAGCAAGGCCGGTATTGAAAAAAATGCGGGAACCCTGCTGAAAGGCGCCGGCAACAACGCCGGTGCCGGCACCAGCAATATTATCAAAGGGCTCGACAAGTTGCTCGGCAAATAGAATCCGTCCGTCGTTTTGTCCCTGGCGACGCCGGTGATTTTGAGATTGCAAGCGTGGCGGGTTGCTTTTAGTATCCTGATGAACCCCGAGGTGAGGTTATGTTTTTTGGCGTTGACTATTATCCTGAGCAGTGGGTCTTCCCTTACAGCGGCACCGCTGACAAACCCGAGGGAGCTTGGGAACATGATGCCGAATTGATGGCCAAGGCCGGCATCAATGTTGTCCGCATCGGCGAATATTCCTGGGGCATCTGCGAATCCAAAGAGGGGAAATACGATTTTCAGTGGCTGCGCCGGGTCATGGACATCATGCAAAATCGCGGCATCAAGGTTGTCCTCGGCACGCCTACCGCCGCCCCGCCCATCTGGCTGGCAAAAAAGTTCCCCGGCATCCTGCCGCTTGACGAGCGCGGCCTGGTCAAACACGAAGGGACACGCCGGGCGGCGTGCTTCAACAATGATGCCTATTGGAACGCCTCCAAACGCCTGGTCGAAAACATGGCCAAGGCGCTCGGGGACCATCCGCAATTGATTGCCTGGCAGATCGACAGCGGCCTCGGTGGACATCAGACCGAATGGTCGTTCAACGAGGATTCGCGCCTGGAATGGCAAAACTGGCTGAAATTGAAATACGAGACCGTCGAGCGCCTCAATGATCAGCTGGGCTTGCGTTACCTGGGACAAATTGTTTCCTCCTTCGCTGACGTGCCCATGCCCATGTCCGCGCCCACGTCACATAACGCGGCTTTGTTGCTGGACTGGCACCGGTTTTGCAGCGATGCCCTCGTGGCCTTCGTTCGCATGCAGGCCGATGTCCTCCATGAGCTTTGCCCCGACCATCCCGTTACCGTCAACCTCCGCGCGCTCCACCGGAAATTCGATCACTTCGATATGGCCGATGCGGTGGACTTTGTTTCCGTTGAAAGCCGGCCGGCCATCAAGACCAAATCCTCCGAACTGGCGTGCGATATTGACATTCTCCGCTCGTTGAAAAAAACCGGCGTCAAAACGCCCGACGGCGACTGCGGTTTCTGGGTCATTGAACAGAAGGCCGGCCAGGTCAACTGGCAGGATGTCAACTCGCTGGTGCGGCCGGGCATTATCCGGTTGTTTACCTATCAGCTCATTTCCCGGGGTGCGTGCGGCGTGCTTTATTATCACTGGCGCCAGCCGCGCATCGGCAACGAAAAATTTTACGGCGCGGTCCTGTCGCACCACCTCGAAGGCAACACCCGTGTCTTCAAGGAAATCAGCCAGATCGGCGAAGAGTTGAAGCTGCTGGCGCCCGCGCTCAAGGACACCCGGGTGGTTGCGCAAACCTGCATTCTTTATACCCACGACAACGATTGGACGCTGCAACAGCCGATGCAGCCCAACAAATTTTTCAACCTGCGCGAACACATTCAACTCATCTACAACGCGCTCCACGATCGTAATATCCCCGTGGATTTTGCGCGCCCGACCGAGGATTTGTCGCAATACAAAATCGTTTTCGCGCCGTCGCTGCATCTGCTGGCCGCCGGCGAGGCCGACCGCCTCAAACTTTACGTCCAAAATGGCGGCACGCTCGTCAGCACCTTCAATACCGGCCTCGTCAACGAACATAGTATTGCTCCCGACACGGGTTACCCGAATGACATGACCGATTTGTTCGGACTGGAGGTGTTGGAATTCGATCCCATTCCGCCCGGTGAAGAAAATCACCTTACCTTCAAGGGCGCCTTCCCCACCAGCCACGTGCATCCGGCACGGCTTTGGTGCGACATCATCGAGCCCAAGGGCTGCCAGGTGCTGGCAACCTATGCCAAGGATTTTTACGCCGGACGACCCGCCATAACGATGAACACTTTCGGCCTCGGCCGGGCCGTGTACATCGGCACCATGAGCCATCAGCATTTTTACCATGACCTCATCGTCTGGCTGCGTCAAATGTGCGGGTTGCAACCCTTGCTCAAGGTTCCGGAAAATGTCGAAGTCAGCATGCGCGAAAAGGAAGGAATGCGCGTTTACTTTCTTATCAACCACCAGAACTCGCCCCTCCGCATCCAATTCTACAAACCGATGCACGATTTCCTCACGGGCAATACGTTCTCCGGCAACTACGACATCCCGCCCCACGGCGTGCTGGTCCTTGACGAACGCATCGAACCCAAACCGGTGGATACAGCTGCCGCGGTTTGAGCCCGCTTGCCTGCTCCCTGGTGAATTTCGCCAATGTAATCTTCGCCGCGCTCGCGCTCCTGAGTCTGGCGCTTACTCTCTGGCAATGGCTGGCCGCCCGGCGGTTCCCCCTCCACCAGCGCGCCGCCGATTCTTCCTTTGCCCCCGCGGTCACCTTGCTCAAACCCCTCAAGGGTTGTGATGCGACCACCGCTGACTCATTGCAAAGCTGGTTCAATCAGAACTACGCCGGGCCGGTGCAGATCCTGTTTGGCGTCGCCGATCCCAACGATCCGGTTTGCGGCATTGTCCCCGAACTCATCGAAAAAAATCCGGGGCGTGACATACAACTCGTCGTCTGCAGCGAAACCTTCGGAACGAACGGCAAAATTTCCACACTTGCCCAGCTCGAACGATCGGCGAAATACGAGTTGATTCTCGCCAGCGACGCCGACGTGCGCGTGCCGCCGGATTTCCTGGCCAATGTGGTTGCGCTCTTGCGAGATGACAAAACTGCGCTGGTGAATTGTTTTTACCGGTTGGCGAACCCCGTCACCACGGCCATGCGTTGGGAGGCCATCGCCATCAACGCCGATTTTTGGAGTCAGGTATTGCAGGCCTCCAGCCTCAAGCCGCCCGATTTCGCACTCGGCGCGGCCATTCTGGTGCGCCGCAAGGCGCTGACCGAAATTGGCGGCTTCAAGTCCCTCGCCCATTGTCTCGCCGATGATTACCAGCTTGGTCATCGCATTGCCGAAAAAGGCCATGGTCTCGCACTCTGTCCCATGGTTGTGGAATGCTGGGACGCACCGATGAATTGGCGTGATGTCTGGCATCATCAACTCCGCTGGGCGCGCACCATCCGCGTCTGCCAACCCCTGCCCTATTTTTTCAGCATCCTGGCCAATGCCACTTTCTGGCCTTTGCTATGGCTGGCATCAGAGTTACCGGGTTTATCCGTGAATACCGCGCGGACCACGGACTATGGTTTCTTCCAGACTTCCGGAGTCGGCATCGGAATCCCTTGCGGGATGATTGTGGCCATCGCATTTCTTTTAACCCGGATCGCTCTCGCGCAAAATCTTCAACGCCGATTCACGCCGGAACGCCGATTGGTTTCACCGTTCTGGCTGGTGCCGGTGAAGGATTTGCTGCAAGTGGCGCTTTGGTTTGGCGCGTTCCTGGGCAACACGGTTGAGTGGCGTGGCCAACGCATGAAACTTCGCGGTGATGGAACTCTCATGGCCGAAGAGTGATCCAGCTGGCTTGCCGAGCCGTAGTTTGGAGCACCCGTGAAAAACCGTATGTCGTGGCCCGTCTTCATTTCACTTCGACGCGGCAGCCTTCGCGTTCTCGGCTACGCTTTGAACGAAGGCTGGTGGGCGCTGAGGGATTCGAACCCCCGACCTACTCGGTGTAAACGAGACGCGCTAGCCACTGCGCCAAGCGCCCGACCGAAAGGCAAGGTAGCAGGAGCCGCCGGTTTGACAAACTTCAAATCTCCCCGCTAAAACCCTGCTGCCGCAACGCCTCAAACAAAACCAGGGCCGCACAGTTCGACAGGTTCAGCGAACGCGATTTCTCGTTGAACATCGGGATCCGCAGCCAGCGCCCGCGGTTGTGTTCCAGCAATGGCTTCGGCAACCCGGCGGTTTCACGTCCGAAAACCAGATAGTCGTCCGGCAAAAATTTTGCTTCCGTGTAAAGTTTCGGCCCGTTCGATTCGATGAACCAAAACCGGGCGCTGTCGGCCTGGTGAGCCGACTCGAACGCACTCCAGTTTTTCCACCGCTGCCACTCGACGTGCTGCCAGTAATCCATGCCGGCACGTTTAAGCTGTGCGTCATCGAGCTTGAAACCAAACGGCTCGATCAGATGCAACGTGGTCCTCGTGGCCGCGCAGAGCCGCGCCACGTTGCCCGTGTTCGGCGGAATTTCCGGTTCAACCAGGACGATGTGCATATTAGTCAGTGGTCAGTAGTCAGTAGCAAGACACGTTGGTCGTGCTACTGACTGCTGACTGTTCACTACAGGTTATTTGTAAAAGACCTTCCACAGGACCAATCCATGCGCCGGCGCCGTCATGCCAGCCATGCGCCGGTCCTTCTTCGCCAGCATCCGTTTGATTTCCGCCGGCGGAAACTTGCCCAAACCGACCTGCACCAGTGTGCCCACGATGCCGCGGCACATCTTGTAAAGAAAACCATCGCCCTCGATGATGAACGTCAGTTGCGGACCGGACTTTTTAATGTCGCACCGCGTCAGCCTCCGCCGGGTGGATTCCATTTCGTAATTCCGATTGGCGGCGAACGATTTGAAATCACGCCGTCCGACAAACAGGGGCGCGGCGGCGCGCATGGCAGGCAGATTGAGCGGGCGCGTGACCAGCCAGGCACTGTGGCGGAGCAGCGGATTCATGGCCGTGTGGTTCCAGACGAAATAGCGGTATTGCTTGCCCGCCGTGTCAAATCGGGCGTGAAATTTTTCCGCTGCGCGCGAGGCCGACAGCACCCGGATGTCTTCCGGCAGCCAGGCATTGATCGCCAGCGCCAGTTTGCGAACCGTCATTTTGAATTCGGCACGCGGCACCTCAAAATGCACGACCATCCCGAGCGCATGCACGCCCGTATCCGTGCGGCTGGAACTGTGAAGCCGCGGCGCGCCGGGAAACAATTTCGCCAGCGCTTCCTCGACCTTTTGCTGGACGCCGGTGCCGGTCTTTTGCATCTGCCAGCCTTCGTAAGCCGTGCCGTCGTAGGCAATGACGAGTTTGAATTTCACAAAATTTAACCGCGGATGGACGCGGATGGACGCGGATAAATAAAAACCGCTCTGCGAAAGTCATGAAGTCCAATGTGTTTCAAGAATCTGCGTTCATTTGCGTTCATCTGCGGTTTGAAATCAGATTCCGTCGAGATAACTTTGCAGCAAAATCGCCGCCGCCATTTTGTCCACCTTCTCTTTGCGCTGGTCGCGCCGGACCTTGCCTTGAATTAAAATCCGATTCGCCTGCGCTGACGTCAGCCGCTCGTCCCAGGTTTTGATCGGGATGGTGATAGCGCCCCGCAACACCGCGACGAACGCCTCGACCTTTTGCGCCGCCGGACCGTAACTGCCATCCATATTGCGCGGCAGGCCGATAAGCACGAGATCGATTTCCTTGTCGACGAGCAATGTTTTGAATCGCGCCAGAAAATCCGCGAACGGCTCCGCGGCAATGTATTCCAACGGCTGCGCGATGGTTTTGGTTTCATCGCTGACAGCGACGCCGATGCGTTTGGTTCCGTGATCAAGGGCGAGAATGCGCATTGAGTCAATTCCTGCAGGCTACTTTTTGCGGCGCGTTTCGACAATCCTGATTAACGCGCCGGTGAATCGGCGCCATCCCGCAACCAGCTGGTGTCGCCAATCAAGTCGGTCATCATGCCGGTCAAATCGCTTTTAGGAATCGGGAAGTATTTGCCTGTCGCTTCAGCGAATGGCTGGCCGGAAGGATTGGCCAACACGCCTTTGGCCTCAAAAATCCGGTTCCTGCGGTTCGTCAACAATTCGGCGGTGGCAATGATTTCGTCGTCGGGCCGGACGGGATTCAGAAACCGCACCGTCAACTCGGCGCAAAAAGCAAATCGCCCCGTTGGTACGGCGCACGCCCAGACCATGATTTCGTCCAGCACTGTCGTCAGAATGCCGCCGTGGACGACGTTGCGAAACCCGATGTGGGCAGGCCGCAGCCGGAAACGTGTCTGCACGACACGCCCGTCGGTCGCAAAGCGTAGTTTGAGTCCGACGGCATTGCTTTCGCCGCAGACAAAGCACGAATGGGTGTGAGGCAATTCACGCATGACAACAAATAGGCCGTGTAACCACATCGTTGGGCAAGCAAATTTCACCACTCGAAAGAAACGCGGCGTGGCCGATGACTCCAATCGTCAAGATGACTGGAACTTTCCATTTAGGTTTTACGCTCGCCCTCAACCTGACCTTCTCCCCCGGGAGAAGGAACAGCTATTGGCTGTTTTTGGGTTTGCGGAGGCTGTCCACCAGATCCGGGCTTACTCATTCCGAAGAGGCGGCGAATTGTTCACCTTCTCCCGGGGGAGAAGGCCGGGATGAGGGCGGATGTTCAACCAACGTTTCCCGATATCGGCCTTGTGTAATCCGGCAACGGATGCGGCGCACGCCCCTGCAACTCTTCAAAAATCGTGTCCCGGATGCTTTGGGCGTTTCGCCGTAAATGAGAATTCCAAAACCGTAAAACCTTGATTCCTTGTGACGTCAGGAATTTCTCACGTTCGGCGTCGTGACTTTGCCGGTCGGGATGGCCGTGGCCTGAACCGTCGAGTTCGACGGCGAGGCTTGCTTCTTCGCAAAAGAAATCGAGATAGTAAATTCCTTTCGGATGCTGGCGGCGGAATTTATAAGTATTGAAACGCCGATCACGCAGCCAACGCCACATGAGCTTTTCCGCCCAGGTTTCCTTTTTGCGAAGTGCGCGGGCGCGGGTGATATCGGCCATGAGGAAAAAGTAATATTTGCGACGGAAAAGTGAAGTTAGTTTTATCGACCGCCCTCACCTGTTTCCTCTCCCCCGGGAGAGGACATACGCTCGACCGCCACCTGAAAATTCGCGCCCCAAGAACACTGGACAGAAACTCGAATGCGAAATAAGGTCATAAATGTGAAACTTGGGAAATTCAATTCGGCAGCTTTGGTTTCAACAATCCTGGCGGTTTGCACTTTTGTTCTTTGGCTTGCGACATTTGCTGTGACTCCCTGGGACCATAAGATTTCGCTTACAAAACATTTCCACGTCAGTGTTTGGAAAGGGTTCAGTGGAGATACATTTGGCCGTTTGGTGATTTTCAACGATGTCCAATATGGGCCGTACAGGGGCAGTATTATGAGCCTGGGCGGTGAGGATACTCATGAAACTCGCCGAGGCTGGCATGCGGGTGATTATGACGTCAGCCAGATAACGTTGACCAACTTGGACAGCACAAGTGACAAACTAAAAGCCTGTGATTTACCGGGTATTTATTTTCGTTATTGGCAGATGCATGATCAGGAGCGTCCACTTTGGACGTTAATGATAAGCCTTTGGTATCCGCTTTTTTTGTTCAGTATTCTACCTGTGATTTGGATTTTCCACAGCTGGCGTTTGCGGCATTCCAAATCTTCGCACAGTTAAATTTCTTTTTCGTGTATTTCGCGTCTTTCGCGGTTAAATTTCTCTCGCGATGGTTCAATATCTCGACCTGCTCCGGCTGGTTCTGGAACGCGGCAAGTTCAAGGCCGACCGCACCGGTACCGGCACGTATTCGGTGTTTGGCGCCCAGGCACGGTTTCCGTTGCAGAACAATTTTCCCTTGCTCACCACGAAAAAGCTGCACGTCAAATCCATCATCTACGAATTGCTCTGGTTCTTGCGCGGCGATACCAACGTCAAATATCTCCACGAACATGGCGTGACCATTTGGGACGAGTGGGCGGACCCGGACGGCAGCCTCGGCCCGATTTATGGCGCACAATGGTGCAATTGGCGCACACCCGAGGGCCATGCCATCAACCAGATTGACGACGTGATCGCGCAAATCCAAAATAACCCCGACAGCCGGCGGCACCTGGTCACTGCCTGGAATCCGGGCGAATTGGATCAGATGCGGCTGGCGCCCTGTCATGCGCTGTTTCAATTTTACGTGCTCGACGGTGAGTTGAGCTGTCAGCTTTATCAACGCAGCGCGGATTTATTTCTGGGCGTGCCGTTCAATATCGCGAGTTACGCACTGCTCACCCGGATGATCGCCCAGGTGTGCGGACTGAAACCCGGTGAATTTGTCCACACGTTCGGCGATTTGCATCTTTACAAAAATCATCTCGAACAGGCGAAGCAGCAACTGTCCCGCGAGCCGCGTCCGCTGCCGCAAATGAAATTGAACCCGGCGGTAAAAAACATCCACGACTTCAAGTTCGAGGATTTTGAACTGGTGGGTTACGACCCGCACCCGGCCATCAAGGCGCCGATTGCAGTATAGAATACTTTCAACGCAAAGACGCGAAGACGCAGAGTAAAGATTCTTTGCGGCTTTGCGGCTTTGCGTTAAAACTCAGCCCGTGAAACACTTTCAAGCCATTGCGGCGATGTCGCTGAACCGCGTCATTGGCGCGGACGGCAAAATCCCGTGGCACCTGCCGGAGGACTTCAAGTGGTTCAAGAAAATGACGCTGGGCAATGTCGTCGTGATGGGCCGCAAGACATTTGAGAGCCTGGGCCGTCCGCTGCCCAGCCGCAAAAACATGATTCTTACGCGGCACCCGCAACGGCTCATCAAGACGCATCCGGAAATTTTCGGCCAGTACCACGAATGGCGCGGCGGGCGTTATCTCAAGCGCGCCTACCAGTTTCACTTTACCAAACTGGAGAAAAACCAGCGGACAGAGATTTTGATTTTTAACTCGCTGGACCGGTTGAATCCCGAGGAGTTTCCCAACGACATCTTCATCTGCGGGGGCGCGCAGATTTATGAGCAAGCCCTGCCCCGTTGTTCTGACCTTTACCTGACGCTCGTCAAACGGGAGGTGCCGGGTGACACCTTGTTTCCGCCGTTTGACGAGAAGTTTGTCCTGGCCGAAGAAGTCCGCGATGAACCGGAGTTCAAGATTTTGCATTACCGGCATAAGTCATTGGTTTCATGAGTGGGTTAGCTGTCGTTAGTAGCCGTCCCGCTTTGCGGGATCAGTCCGCGCCTTCCGAGTCGCGCGCCGATTGACGTCGGCGGCTACATCGATTGGAAATCGATTTCGCGCGAGCGTCTTGGAGTGCGGCGGCAAACGGGGTGCGACGCCGCTTTCGTCGGTTCACACGGACAAGTGAAGGACAAAAGGTGTTTTCGCAGCGCTGGCGGCGTTCGAAAGCGGTGTCACAGCCACCGCACTCCAAGTCGCAAGCGGTCTTCGAGTGTCGTCACAAAAAAACAGGCGGGCCGTTGCCGGCCCGCCTGCGCGAATGAATTTTTACCGTGGCAATTATTCCTTTAAATCCTGCTTCGCTTCGTCGGCAGCGTCGAAGGCGTGCTGCAATGCCACGAGATCTTCACCGGGCTTGAGCGAGTCGAGGAGCTTCTGCTCTTCCTTGAGCTGCTCGTCTGAATAACTGGCGGCTTTGATGGACAGACCAATGCGGCGTTCGCCCTTGTCAATCTTGATGACACGGGCGGTGACATCCTGCCCGACCTTGAGGACGTTCTTGATTTTATCCACGCGCTCCTCGCTGACCTGCGAGATATGCACGAGGCCGTCAATCTCATGTTGCAGGCCGATGAACGCGCCGAAACTGGCGAGCTTCGTGACCTTGCCCTGGACCACGTCGCCGACCTTGTAGAGCTTGTCAATGTTCTCCCACGGATCTTCGCCGAGTTGTTTCATGCCGAGCGCAATGCGCTGGTTCGGACGGTCCACTTCCAGCACGACGGCTTCGACCTCGTCGCCCTTCTTGAGAATTTCCGACGGATGATTGATTTTGCGCGTCCACGAGATGTCGGACACGTGAATCATGCCGTCAATGCCTTCCTCCAATTCCACAAACGCGCCGTAGCTGGTGAGATTGCGCACCTTGCCTTTGACACGGGTTTTGACCGCATATTTGGTTTCGGCGTTGTCCCACGGATTGCTTTCCAACTGGCGGATGCCGAGGGAAATTTTTTGCTCCTCGCGGTTGATGCCCAGGACAATCGCTTCGATTTCCTGGTCCACCTTGAGCATGTCGCTGGGTTTGGCCACGCGTTTGGTCCAGGAGAGCTCGGTGACGTGGACGAGGCCCTCCACGCCCGGTTCGAGCTGCACAAACGCGCCGTATGGCACGAGGTTGACCACCTTGCCCTTGACGCGAGCGCCGACGGGGAATTTCGTTTCGATGTTGTCCCACGGGTTGGCCATCTTCTGCTTGAGGCCGAGGCTGACGCGTTCCTTTTCCTTGTTCACGTCCAGCACCACCACGTCAATTTCCTGGCCCACCTTCAAGAGTTCCGACGGATGCGCGATGCGGCCCCAGCTCATGTCCGTGATATGCAACAGGCCGTCAATGCCGTTGAGGTCAATGAAGGCGCCGAAATCGGTGATGTTCTTGACCGTGCCTTTACGGATGTCGCCCGGCACCATCTCGGCCAGCAGTTTGGCGCGTTTCTCGGAGCGTTCCTGCTCGATGAGTTCGCGGCGCGACAGCACGATGTTCTGCCGGTCCTGGTTGATTTTGACGACCTTGAAGTCGTAGGTATTGCCGACAAACGACGCGAGGTTCTTCGGCGTGATGATGTCAATCTGCGACGCGGGCAAAAATGCCTCGACGCCGATGTTGACGACCAGGCCGCCCTTGACGACCGACTTGACCTTGCCCTGGATGGTGCCGCCTTCGTTGCAAATGGTCAGGATGCGTTCCCAGTTGCGCTTGAACTCGGCCTTCTCGTGCGAGAGCACGACCGTGCCTTCCTTGTTTTCGAGTTTTTCGATAAGGACATCAATTTCGTCGCCTACCTTGATGGTTTTGATGTCTTCGAATTCCTGGGCAGGGATGACGCCCTCGCTTTTGTAGCCGATGTCCACCAGGACTTCCTTGGGGCGGACTTCGATGATGTGGCCTTTGACGATATTGCCAGCGGCAAACGGCAGCGAGCCGGTTTGCTTCATGGCTTCTTCCATTGTGAGCATAACGATATTTGAACTGCGGGAACTTGGGATCCAAACGGCGGGAACCGAAGCTCCATTGCCTAACTACCGGCGCTGCAAACGGCAACGGAGGTTAAAGGTTAGGTTATTGGTTAACTGCTTTTTCTCAGCCTCTATGAACACTTGCCTCGCCGCAGTTTCCTGCGACAGTCAAGCCGCCTCCAAAAACTGTTACGGAGGCGGGTCCGCACACGCGGCGTTCAGGCAATGTAGATAATAGCGGAAATGCGAAGAATGGCAAGTGCGAATTACTGCCAAATATTATGGGCCATAAGTCTTGAAATACCAATAGCCACCCAGAATTGTCAGCGCCCAGCCTAAAAGACCAAGCCGGACAACAATTTTATGTGGAATTCGGTCACGGAAATACATGGTCGGAATGCCCACAACCATAATAGCCACAAACACGACTATAGTTTTTTGTCCAATGGTCCGAGCGAAGTGTTCCAAAACCATCGCCAAGACAATTGTCAATGGCAATGGTATTCCAAAAAAAATCCAAATACTTAGATCCGCATTCAAGCCGACTTGTCCGAGATATTTTTCCTGTGTTCGTTCCAGAACATATCTCGTCCTGCCTTTTGCTTTGAAGATCGACCGAAATAAAAAGAAACTGATGGTTGCGCCCACAATCCAACCGACAATGAACAGTGGAATAATCGATGAAAGGAATTCGTCGTCTGAGATTTTCAACCTAGACTTTAACAGCGGAACGACAACACAAATCAGTATCCAAACAATTCCCACGCTGCTAAACCCACCCAAAACGGTGAGTGCCGCTATTGAAAGATTGTCTATTATCCGATCGCCACCGTCCAGGTAAGCATCGGTCGCGTGTGATACTGAATCCGCAACCAGAACGTAATGTTGATCAGCAATCAGCCCATAACCTGATTTCACACGGCGAAGCTTTAAGGTTTGCCCCGCAAGATGCTTCAATGCTTCCGTGGTGATGGAGACGCTGCGCCCCAGCAACTCAATTTCTTCTGCTTGTGGCTGTTCGGCAGGATCGAAATAACAAACATCAAAACTCTCCCCTTCGTACCAGTACCGGATTTTCTCACCACGGTCATCGACCGCATCGCCTAATTTTGCAGCCATCATGATTACCGGTTCTGCCTGACGTTGGATTTCGCTCAGACGACTCCGAAGGTAATCTTCGGCATCTGGCGTGACTGAAAATGGAGCAGGCCTAGGCACTTAAACGCAATTTATATCCGCTCTTTCCCCACAAAACCGACGCCATTCCGCGTCAGCTGTTACCTCAAAAGCAGTTTCTATTCCGATTTGCGACTCAGCACCTTTGCCCCAAGTCCCACGCAGAAACTTCTGAATTTCGTCGTGGTTTTCCCGGAGCACGGACAGCCTTGTCCGCGAAATGCTTGCAGGTTGGATTGGGACACGCGGACAAAGCTGTCCGCACTCCTTTGGTTGCGGCCTGGCTGCGCCGAGTCTTGGCGTTAAATTCCGCGAAGGAACTTTTGAATCTCGTCGTGGCTGCCGGCCGTCAGAAACAAAAGCGACCCGGCGCGATTTTGAAAAACCAGCCGGAGGTCCAGGCCGACACGGATTTCAAAAAAGTTCCCCGTCAAACGGCGAATGCCCAATCCCCGATGAGTGTGCGGATGGGGAATCGTAGGCACGTGGGACAGGCGTCGCGCCTGTCTCCATCTTTCGGTAAATCGGCACAGCAGTCAGTAGAGTATGAGCGACGGTTGCCAGGACCGCTCAAGCGGGAGTTTTTCAAGTTTGAGACAGGCGCGACGCCTGTCCTACGGTTCGCCTAAAACCACTTCTTCTTCTTGAAATACCAGTAGGTCAGGCCCGTGGACAGGATCATGATGACGCCGGCGACCCAATAACCGTGCCTCCAGCTCAATTCCGGCATGTCGTGGAAATTCATCCCGTACCAGGTGCCGATCATCATCAGCGGCGTGGTGATGACGGTGATCATGGTAAGCAGTTTGACAACCTCGCCGGTCTGGTTGGAGGACATGTTGAGATAGACCTGCAAAATGCCGGTCAGGGAATCGGTGTAGGTATGCGCCAGTTCGTTGATGCGGCGCAGGGAATCGTAAACGTCACGGAAATACGGCACGAGCTGCGGGCGGATCAGCTTGAATTCGCCCGCCGCGAAGCGCGCCAGGATTTCGCTCTGCGGGCTGATGATTTGCCGCAGAACCAACACCTTCTTTTTGAGCTGGAGGATGTGATTAAAGGTCTCCTTGCCGGGATGATGCAGGACGTTTTCCTCCACGTTGGCGATTTCCAGCGCCAGATCATCCAGCGCCGGATTATAACCGTCCACCAGCATGTCCAGCAACGAATGGGCCACCCGGTCGGGCGCACGTGCAATCTGCATGGCCCCCTGCATGCAACGTTCCTCAATCACCGAGACGGGGCGCAGCGGCTGCTGGTGGTAGGTAACGAGAAAGTTTTTGCCGAGAAAGAAATCCAGTTCGCTCGTGGCAAATTTCCCGTTCCGCCGGTTGTAATCCACCGAATGAATCACCATGAACAGGTACGGCGTGAACAGATCGCCCTCCTTGGGCGTATATTCCTCGACCTTGGGCGACGAGTTGACGGCGGTGCAATCTTCGATGGACAGCGGATGAAAATGAAACACGCCGGCCAGAATCTTCTGCACCTCCTCCGGCGTCGGATTTTCAAAATCTACCCACAGGAAAAGATTCGTGTCCGCCAACAGGGTCGGCATCAGGAACAAATCTATGTCCCGCGTGTGCAGGCGTCCCTGCGTGGTAAAGGCGAATGAACGGATCATAGATTGAGCGGCGCAACCATCACACCATGTCGATGCCCATAACTAATAACCGGCGGGTTCAGAAGCAAGTTTGTTTGCGCCCAACTGTCTGTCAAAAAGTAGCCGCCGAGGTAACGAGGCGGATGAAAGGGGGGAATTTCAGTCCAATTCCGCCTCCTCACGTCGGCGGCTACCGACGAAGCAGGGTTTATTCCGCAAAATTTTGCGCTTTCAGCCAGAACAGGCAATCACCGGCCCACGGATGCGGATGCGCGAACGGCGGTTTGTCCTTCAACCCCATGCCGTGGCCGCCCTTCTGGTAAATGTGCAAATCGAACGGCACATGTTTTTTCCGCAGCGCCTCGGCGAACATCAGGCTGTTTTCCATCGGCACGGTCTTGTCCTCGTAGGTGCACCAGATAAAACACGGCGGCGTGTTCGTTTTCACCTGCAATTCACCGGAGAGCAGCTTGACCAGCTTTCTCGAAGGGTGTTTGCCCAGCAAATTATCCCTGGAACCCTGGTGGGCATATTCACCCATGGTGATGACCGGATAACAAAGAATGCCCAAATCCGGCCGTGAACTTTGCCGCTCAATCGGGTCAGCCGAGTTCGTATTGCCGGAATCAAAATGCGTGAGGAGCATCGAAGCCATATGCCCGCCTGCCGACGAACCCATGATACCGACGCGATCCGGATCAATTTTGTAGTCTGCGGCGTGCGCCCGCACCCAACGCATGGCGCGTGTCCCGTCCTCAAATTCCACCGGATAATGATACCCGCCCGAACCGAGCCGGTATTTCAGCACGAAACAAGTGATGCCGTGCTGGTTCAGCCAGAGCGCGTAATCGTTGCCTTCATGCGGCGCGAGGTGCGCGTACCCGCCGCCGGGACAAATCACCATCGCCGCGCCCGTCTTGTTCGTGGCGTCGGGCAGATACGGTGTGATAGTGGGAACATCCTGAGCCCTGGTGCCCAGCGCGCCGGGCGCCCCGTTCGGCCAGAGCGGAATGGGAGAAATAACTTCAGCATGTGACATAATCGAAGAGGAAATTAAAACTGCCAGGGCAATGACGGTTTTCATGGTTCAAATAAAGCCGCAAATTTAGGGAAGCTGACAACCAATTCAACCAAAAACCGTCCTTGTCTCCTTCAAGGCGGGAGCGGCTGGCCTTTGGTTTCGCGGGCAAACGGTAGAATCAAAAGCCCGACGAGATAAATCAATGCCACGGCGCTGGCGGCCAGACCAAAGCTGCCCAGCACCATGACCAGATAGCCGGTCACAAACGGCCCGGCGGAGGCCAGCGCGCGACCGATGTTGAAACAAAAGCCGGCACCGGTCGCGCGAATCCGGGTCGGATACAATTCCGGCAGGTAGATGGGAAAGCCGCTGAAAATGCCGTTGTTGAAAAAGCCCAGCAACGGCAATAGCAACAACACCTGGGTGTAGGTCCGCGGCGTCAGAAACGTGACCGGCAACATGACCAGACTGCCAAGGCACATCAGGGCAAAGACGCGCCGCCGGCCCACGCGGTCGGCCAGCGGGCCGAAACTCCGATAACCGGCCAGCGCTCCGACGTTCAGCAGCATGGTCGCGTAACTGACGCGACTCGTGAGTTCGGACGCGCTCAGACCGTGCAAATCCGGCAAGGCGCGAATGAGCGTCGGCGTCCAGTTCGTGGCACCCCACAAACCGAACACAGCAACAAACGCCAGCCCGGAACCGACCCAGGTGGAGCGCGCCAATCCCGGCGCAAACAGCTCCGCCAGTTTTGATCCCGCGTTGCGGGACGTGCCCCCGCTTTGGCGTTCTTCGGCACGCGCCTTGACCCAGCGTTCCGGTTCCCTGACCCACAAAAAAACAAAGACCGCCACGATGGCCGGCGCGATGCCGATCACGAACATGGGGCGCCAGCCATGATTACGCAGAAACAAATTGAGGATGGCCGCCACCAGGAATCCTCCGGCCCAGGCCGATTGCAGCAGACCCGCGGCCCGGGTGCGTTTGTCCTCCGGCCAGACCTCGGCCACCAGCGCCGCGCCGGCTGCCCATTCACCTCCGATGCCGAGCGCCGTGATGAACCGGAACAGCGCCAGTTGCCACCAGGTTTGCGACAGCGCTGCCAGGCCGGTGAACAGCGCGTAAATTAGAATCGTAAAAATCAGCGTTCTGGCCCGACCAAATCGGTCCGCCAACACGCCAAACAGGACTCCGCCGATCGCCCAGCCAATCAGGAAAATGGAAAAAATGATTCCACCGTACCAGCCAATGACATCGGTGGCGACCGTTCCACCGCCGGAGGAGCGCATGAGGTCTTGCAAGGCCGGTTGCAGAACCATGGCGTAGATGGTGGAATCCATCGAATCGAACACCCAGCCCAGCCACGCAACCAAAAGCACCAGCCACTGGTAGGGAGTGACGCCACGGCACCAGGAATCAGCGTTCACGGCCGGCAGGATAAACCAGTCCGGCCCTCCGGAGAAGTTTCAATCCGCCCACCGCTGTGTCACCGGCCCCTTTCGTGTGCCCGTCTGTCCGGAGTTGACAACTTCGACTCGGCTGCCTGTCACCAGCCCGAGCAGTTCGCCGCGAGCGAATACAATTATAAAAACTTGTCGTTGACATATTGTTACAAAGTATGTCTAATACATCAGGCAGGGACTATGGTCATTGCTTTTGCTCTCCCGGGAAGGGTCCCAGGGCATTACGTTCACCGAAATCAACCGCCGGGTCGGGCCGTCGACCGAACAGACAGAAGAAAGAGAAAGAACCACTATGAAAAAACTGACATTATTGGGCATCGCGCTGCTTCCGTTTCTGGGCGCCATGACTGGCTGGAGTCAGACAAATGAGTTTTCCCGCGAGGGCAAATGGGACACCTACGTCTTCGGGATGTACGGAAAAATCGCCCTGGTGGATGTGTCGGCCTATGAGGCCGGAGTGGGCGTGGGTTACAACATCTACGACCAACTCAACCTCAGCGGGGAATTCGGGGCTGGAGCGCTCGGGGCGGAATTCGAAGGTGTCGGAGGGAGCACGGCGCTCCTGTCGGGACATCTCGCCCTGGACTACAATATCCTCAAAAAACCCGTGACGCCGTTCTTTGGCATCGGTGCCGGATTATATTATGCACCGGACGCTTCCGACTGCCTTTATAGCGCGAATCTGGACCTTGGTCTGCGTTGGGACATCAACGACCGCTGGTTCGCCAAGGCGTCTTATCAGCCGACCCTGCTCATGCACCAGGGCCTGAGCGGCGGCATTTTGGCCAACCTGTTGACCGTGGGTGTGGGTATTAAATTCTGACGGGCCATCTCCCGGTCGGTCTGGGGCGTTCCACCACCCGGTCGATCGGCCAGTGGCGGTCCGTTTGGTCACCTTCGGGGGAGCGCTGGTCGCCGCGGAGCTCTGCGAAGGTTGATCTTTGCAAGCCAGCGCATCAGTTGCTTCACCCAATGAAACGGTGGCACAACTGTGCCATGGCCCGGATTGACTCCCGCCGGCCGCGCTTCTACCTTCACGTTGCATGTTTGATCTTGTCGCGCCCTTCAAACCCGCCGGCGACCAGCCGCAAGCCATTGCGAAGCTGACGGAGGCCGTTTTGTCCGGCGCGAAACACCAGACGCTGCTCGGCGTGACCGGTTCCGGCAAGACGTTCGCCATTGCCAATGTCATCAAGAACGTGGATAAGCCCACGCTCGTCATTTCGCATAACAAGACGCTGGCGGCGCAGCTTTACGCCGAGTTCAAGGGCTTTTTCCCCCACAACGCCGTCGAATACTTCGTCAGCTACTTCGATTATTACCAGCCGGAAGCCTACATCCCGCGCACCGACACGTTCATCGAGAAGGATTCCAGCCGAAACGAGGAAATCGAGCGGATGCGGCTTTCCACAATGAGTTCATTGTTTTCACGGCGCGACGTGGTGGTGATCGCCAGCGTGTCGTGCATCTACGGCATCGGCAGCAAGGAGGATTACGAAGCGATGGTCATTCCCATCCGGGTCGGCACCGACATTTCGCGCGAGCAACTCCTCACGCGCCTCGTGGATTTGCAATACGACCGCAACGACATCGCCTTTGAGCGCGGCCATTTCCGTGTGCGCGGCGATACGGTGGAAGTGCGCCCTGCCGGTCGCGAAGACGGCCTGCGCGTTGAATTTTTCGGCGAGCAAATCGAACGGTTGACGCGTTTTGAGCCGTTAACCGGAGGCAAAACCGAAACGCTCAACGCCGTGACCATTTTCCCGGGTAAACAGTTCGTGACCACCGCTGACAAGATGAAACGCGCCGCCCTGGCCATCCGTGAGGAATTGCGCGAGCGCATCGTCTGGTTCGAGAAAAATGGCAAATTACTCGAAGCCCAGCGTATCAAGCAACGCACGGAATTTGACCTGGAAATGATGGAGGAAATGGGGGTCTGTTCCGGCATCGAAAATTATTCGCGCCACATCGCCGGTCGCCCGCCCGGTTCGCGGCCGGCGACCGTCATTGATTTCTTTCCGAACGATTACCTGCTGGTGATTGACGAATCGCACGCCACCGTTCCGCAAATCGGTGCGATGTTCGAAGGCGACCGCTCGCGAAAGACAGTGTTGGTCGAATACGGTTTCCGCCTGCCGAGCGCGCTCGATAATCGTCCGCTGAAGTTCGAGGAATTTCAAGGAATGCAGGGTCAGACGATTTATGTCAGTGCCACTCCGGCCAAACGTGAACTCGAATGGTCGGGGCAGAGTTTTCTTCTCCCTCGCCTCGCGACACAGGAGCGGGGAGAGGGTCGGGGCGAGGGGCAACCGATCCAACACGCCACCTCACCCCAGCCCTCTCCCCCGCTTCGCGGCGGAGAGGGAG
>JANWKE010000066.1 GCA_025451535.1 Verrucomicrobiia bacterium | reverse complement strand
GGATTGTCAATCAGGCTGGCGGAATCGCTGGCGCTCATCTGGAAAAGCACACGCATTTCGAATTCGCTCACGGCCTTTCGCCCCAGAAAACGGGTCACGTTGTTGTAAGTGTCACAGGCGGCAATCACATGCATGCCATGTCCCGGCCCTTCGCTGATCAGATTGAGCAGCACCGCCGCCGGATTGGCGGCGGCTCCGGCATCACTGGAGGAAAAACTGAATTCATCCTCTTGCCGCAGTTTTTTGAAATTCTGCAAACCCTGGATCAAAATGAAGGTTTCCGGTGATTTTCCCTTTTCATCATCGGCGCGCCGTTTTAGTGCCTCCGCCAGACCATGCATGGTCTCGTCGAGATTGCTGTTGTTGACCAGCGTTACTTCATGCGGAACGGACCGGACGATGCGCTGCAAAAATTCGTGTTGCGGCAGACCGGGCGGCGTGCTGTCAAGCATGATGAAGCGCACCCTTCCCGGCGGGTATTGCGCCGAGAGCGAGACCAGGGCCACCGACAGGAGTGTCAGGGTGCGTTCCTCGCTCTGTCCCACGATGAGAAGGTTGCTGCCGCTCTGTCTTTGAAAAACAGCTTCGGTGGGACCCTTGATGGAATTGGGCGCACCCAGCCAGATGCGCGCCGGCACCGCCGGTTGGGTGGCCGGAGATTCGACCGTTGTGCGTAACGGAATGTTTTCCCCGATATCTGCGGGAGCGTTGCCTTCAAAAACAATCGGCCCCGGATAGCGGTTTTTGTCAGCGCGCTCGCGGATTTTTGCCAGATAACGGTCACGCTCAGTGTCGGGCAACCATACGGTTTGAAACGGGCTGTTGCCTTCAAGCGAACCGGCCGCATCGTTGTAAATGCCTTCGCCGGGCCGGGAAAGCAGCCGCGGCGCGGGATTGTCCTGGTCCATAATCAGGTAGGCATCGGCCTCATTACACTGAAGCGCGATGCGGATAACCATCTGGCCAATGGTGGCGCGGGCCAGAGTATAGGCCCCACCGAGAGTTTGTGAGCCGAGCAACACGTGAATGCCAAACGCGCGGCCTTGCCGGATGATGCGGTCCAGCAAGACGGCTGCGCCCTGCGAAACACGGTCTTCCTCCACAAAAAATTCCTGAAATTCGTCAATCATCAGCAATGACCGCGGCATGGCTTCGGTCCCGCCCGCCCGTTTGTAACCGGCGAGGTCCTGCGCGCCGACCTTGCGGAACAAATCACCGCGTCGACGCAGTTCCGCGTCCACGCGTTCGAGCACGCTCAAGCCGAAGGCGCGGTCGCTCTCAATGGCAACGACTTTTGCGTGCGGCAACCGGCGGGTGGCGTAGCACTTGAACTCCACGCCTTTTTTGAAGTCCACCAGATAAAACTCGACCTGCTCGGGACTGCACCACAATGCCAGGTTGGTGATGATGACGTGAAAGAGGGTGGACTTGCCCGAACCGGTCTTGCCGGCAATCAACCCGTGCTGGCGCGTGGCCTTGCCAATGGCGAGGTACTGCAATTTGATGGCGCCGGAACGGCCAATCGGCACGCGCAGTTCGTCGGTCGTGTCTTCCTGCCAGATATCAGCCTCCGTCGGCGCCACCTGTGCAAAAGGCACTTCGACCCTCGTGGAATCCTTGCCGCTCTCACCCATTTGATGGAGAAAACGGGTGGCGGTTTCCGGCGGCGGCGGCGGATCGAGCAGCAATCTGGTTCCCGATGCATGCCAGGTGGACAACCTGAACCCCTTTTCGGTGGGCGTCAGGCAAACGCTGTTTTTGCGGAGTTCATCGGGAACAAATTCCTGCGGCGGGGCCTGCCGCTGGTCCCACTGGATCAGCGTGTAAACGCCGCAACGCGCACCGCTGGCGGCGATATTCCGGAGCCGCCGCGCGGCGGTTTCGCTGAAGTTTACCGGAAACGAAGCGATGACGAGAAAATGATATTTTTCGGCGATGGCGCCGGCCTCGGCGTTGTATTCCGAGATCGTCGCATATTCATTGCGCAGATACATCTGGATGACTTTTTCCATGTGCTCGTTCAGCTCCGCAAGTTTTTCCTCGAACTGCACGGTTTGCGTCCAGATCCGGCTATTGATGTAACTTTCCTCGTAATCGGCCAGGTGCATTAGCGCGGCGAAATTCTGGCCGAGCCCGACCGGGTCAAAAATAGTGAAGGTCACCTTGCCCGGCGGCGTGGTGGAAAGCAGCCGGAAAATAATGTTGTTGATCGCGGCCACGGCCTCGCTGCCGCCAGTCTTGCCGGTTTCAAACAGAATGGAACCTTGCAGGGGACAAACCAGCGACAAGGGAACAGTAAAGTTGGCCGGCCCGGGAAGCGACAGTCGCCGGTCTTTTGGCAGCTTCCCGGCAAAAGTTTCCAGCGCCACTTCCAAATGGCCAAACCGGGCGGCGTTTTTGAATTCTTCCGGCGGCGTCCATTGCTGCCAAAACGGCGCGTCCCAGCCGGGGAAAAGCCGGTCTGAGGCGGCATTGGCCGCGCGGATTTGCGCAAACAGCGGTTCGATTTGGTTTTTCCATTCCGATTCAAGCACCGCCCACTGGGTTTGGTGCTGGCTTTCAAGACTGGCAACCTTTCCGGCATGAGCGCCGGCCAGCCGGCTGGCCGACGCCTCGGCTTCCGCTTGCAGACCGGCAATCTTCTCCCGGTGCTGGCTCTCAACCCGCACGAAGCCGGCCCGCCGGTATTGCTCATTTTTTTGCCCGGCTTGAAGTGCTTTTTGATCCACCTCCATCGGCCGGACACCGCGGACATTGACAATTTGCCTCACCGACCGTTTCCATTCCTGACTTAAATCGCGGGTGGTGGCGTCGAATTCGGCAAGAATCCGGCTTTGTTCGCGCTGATAATGTTCCGCGCTTTTTTGGGGACACGCGTCAAGCAGGCGTCGCGCCTTTCCCAGTTGTCCGGCGATGGCAAGGGCGGCCGGCACGGCAACGCGGCGGCCCGGAAAATAAAGGATAAAAATAACCAGCAGCACAAATGCAACCGGGCCGGTTTGCGACCAGGACACCGTATTCCGGCCAAAATGTTGAAGAACCGGAACCGCCGCGATCACGCCCAACAGCAGCAGAACCACCAGCGAAACCGGAAGGAATCGGAATATCCAGGGGAGCAATTTTTTTCGGAACTGAACCAGGTCGTCACGGCTTTTGGACTCCAAACCCTGAAATTCCTCAAACAGCTGATTTTCATCCTGCGCAAGGTCGGCTTCTCCCGTTTGCTGGTGTCGGCGGAGCAACCGGCGAAACATGCCGTAGCCGCGAAACGCCCGTCGGGCGCTCTTTTCCAGGCGCCTGAAGTTTGTGTTGCTCTCGTTTAACTTCTGCTGGAACCATTCAAAATTCGCGGTGGCATTCGCCAAATCGTTATCCCGCCGCTGTTCGGCTGCCGTCGAATTTTTCCGGATTTTTTGTTTGAGTTCTCCCTCTCGGGAACTGCCTTCGTCCAGCACACGCTGATTCAACGAGCTATGCGCCCGGTTAATTTGGACCTTGCGCTTTTCGAACCGGGTATTGGTCCGATTTCTTTCCTCGTCCAGCGCAGCCTCCGCCGCCGCAAGCGCTTCGGCGTGTTTGGACTGCTGTTCCAGTTTGGCGGATTCAAACGCGTCGAGTTCAGCGGCCGAGCGGGTTTCGAAATCACGGTTCAATTTCTCTTCGCGCTCGGCAAAATTCTCGACCGCACCCTTGAGGGCGTCGAGCAACGCGAGCATTTCACTGACACCCGGATTTCTATTCACAGTCGCTCCTGACTTTTTTCAAGATTTCATCCAGCTTCTCAATGATGGCAACCGTCTTGTCCACGCGAATAAAAAGTTCCTCCAGATACCGGTGCTCGAATTCCTGGCTTTTCTCGTCCCGCCAGTAGTTTTTGGTCTCCGCCCATTTGAGCGAAAGTTCCCGGGCACTTCCCACCAGCCGGCTTTTGCCTCCACTTAAATTCATGGCGGCGCTCCTTCCCCACCGGGACCGCCAGCCTTGGTGTAAGCCTCCAAAGTGCCGACGATTTGAACCAGTTGCGTGACCGCCTTCCCCATGTCGACTGTCAAAAATCCCTGGAACTCCTCCAGTTGTTTGACCATGGGGGCCGTGCGGTCTTCCAATCCCCGCGCCCATTTCTTTAAGGTGTCGAGTTTCTCCTCCGCGTCCCGGACGGCGCGTTGGGCCCGCTGTACGGCCATGTGTTGCAGCGCGGTCGCCGTCTGTAAATGGGATAGCGACGTGTTAAACAATTCCCGCTTGGCTTCCTCCAGTTTCAGGCCGCTCTTGCGCAATTCGATTTCCCAGTGCCGGCGCTGATCGTTCTGGAGCCAGAATTGCGTACGCATCACTTCGTCGCTGACTTCTTCCAACGTGGGACGCACCTTGCTTAGAAATACGATCAGGCTGGCACGGAACGATTCAATCGCTTCGACGGAAGTGACTTGAGCGTGGTCGGCCATGATGTCAGCGCTGGTGAAGATATTCCTCGATGCGTTGGGCCTTTCGCAACAGATAAGGCGTGTGCACCTTCGAAAGTTCGATGAATTTCTTCAATGCCTTCATCGCCTGTTTGAATTCCTCGGAGAATTTCTCATGTTCCTGGTCCTGCCAGGTGTCCCCCAGCGCGCCGAAGCGGGCGTGCAACAGGATCATCCGATTCTCGAGGTCGCTGTTGAAACGCTGCAGCTCTTCCGCGAACCGCCGCACCTTCTCCGGATCCATGATTGCTTGGGCCATCGTGTTTCCTCTCGTTTATGGTTATCCGCCCCATTATTGCCTGACATTTGCCATCATGCCATCACAATTCTGACCTGCAGCGAATGGCAAAATTCAGACGCGGCGCCACTTTCCATTTACGATTTGTGATTTACAGTTTAGGATAACCCCGCATGTTAAGGCTCGAAGACCTTGCGGAACTGTTGGAGAAAAACCAGGATTCCGCATCAGCCCTCGTAAAGGAATTCTCTATTGGCGGCAAACCATTCACCTTCAATTCACAACCGGCCATCATGGGGGTCGTCAATCTTTCCCCTGATTCGTGGTATCGCGAAAGCGTCTGCCTGACGGCGGAAACCGCCGTCCAGCGCGGCAAGGTTTTGACCGCCCAGGGCGCGGACATCGTGGACGTCGGCGCAGAATCCACGCTGGCCCATGCCGTGCGCGTGTGCGACCGGGCGCAAAATTCGGTGCTGCTGCCCGTCATCAAGGAATTACGCGCCACAAATATTCTGGTTTCGGTTGAAACGTACTCGCCCGCCGTCACACGCGCGTCCCTGGAAGCCGGTGCGAACGTCCTGAACCTCACCGGCACGGAAGGCGGCGACGAACTTTTCCGAATGGTCGCCGCGAACGATGCCGCGGTTGTCATCTGTTACGTGCAGGGCAAAAACGTCCGTGAGGTCGGCGACTTCGACTTGAGCGCCGACCCGATTGAGCAGATGCGCGAACACTTTTCACGGCAGATTGAAATCGCGCAACGTAACGGCGTGAAGAAAATCTTTCTCGATCCCGGTCTGGGTTTCTATTACCGCAATCTGCAGGACAGCGCCATTCGCGTGCGGCACCAGATGAATATCTTTCTGAATTCGTTCAGGCTGCGCGCACTGGGTTTTCCAATCTGCCATGCCCTGCCCCATGCGTTTGAATTCTTCCGCGACGAAGTCCGTTGTGCCGAGCCGTTCTCCGCCGTGCTGGCGGCATTGGGCAAAACCGACTTGTTCCGCACACACGAAGTTCCGCGCGTCAAGGCCGTACTGGACACGATGAGGGTCTTTTAACCGCGGATTACGTTGACATTCGGAGGGACGAGTACACGAGTGCCTGATTCAATCTTTCGATTTGGGGCTCAGGTGACGAGCCCTCCGGGATTGCGACAAAGGAAGACACCTTCCTCCTCCGACTTCATGATCCACTGCTCGCAGATCTTCAGTCGGTAACGCGCCAGAATTATACGGACAAGTTCCCGCGTGTAGCGGTAGGAAAAGAAAAGTTGAATTGAGTCGCCGGTTTTGAAATTGAATGCTCTGCTCTCAATTTGAATCCGGCACGGGCGGCGGAAATGGAAACGGGCTACAATTCGCTTCAATCCAAACCGGCCATCTTCAATCGCAAACCTCAAATCACCGTCCCGCGGTTCGACGCCGAGCTCGAGCAGGAACGTCATCAACCAGTCGCGAGTCAGGTCGTTGTCGTATTGCGGCAAAATCGTTTTCATTCCGGCGGCATAGTCGGCACCGGGGGCAAGATTGGCGCTGAAGAGTAAAAAGTCTTTCTGCCGAATCAACGACGCGAGCTTGGGCAGGATGTCCTGCGGCTCGAAATTCGGGATCATGCCGAAAAAAGTGACGAGTGAAGGGTGGCGAGTGACAAGAATTCCCTGCAAATCGTTCGCCGTCGCCAGATCGCAAACGAATGGAAAACAATTTTTCTCCGGCAGAACCGTCATCGCCGTCTCGCGGGCGGTCAATACCATGGCGGTGCTGACATCACAGGGCGTATAAAAAACCTCTTTGCCACGGGCTTTCAGCCGCTTCAGCAGCCGCGTGTCCTTTTGCCCGCCACCGCAACCGAGGCCGATGACGCCAACACGCCGCGATTTGATTTGCGCCGCCGCCGCCGCGAAGCTTTTTTCATAAATCGCGCGACAATCTGCATCGTTCCGGGTCGGTGAATATGCCTGGTGCAGCGCCAGCCATTTTTGAGTTTGCTTGACGCTGTCGTAAAGAAACTTGTGATTCACGCGCCGCGTGCGCAGCGACTCCAGCAAGTCGCGCCGGACCTGTTCCGGGAACTGGGTAGCGTGAATCCTGACGCTGGCGACCGTTGACATGGGTTCTTTGTTACTCAGACGTCAACGGAATGCAAGTTTGATGACAAACGTGTGCAGGCAGAATGGTAAAACGCGCTGTCAAATCAGGATCTGTGCCTTGCCCGTGCCCGCTTCTACAGGCTCGGGCACTCCGCCGGTTGCGGCACACCCGCCGCTACGGCGCCATTACCCGATAGAACCGTGCCGGCGCCCCTTTCAGGTCGTTGTCTTCAAACTCGAAGGTGCCGTCCTGAAGATCCGTCGCCACTCCGATCTTCTCCCAGCGCGTCAGGTCGGAGGATGCTTCAATAATGTAGGTCTGGCCCCGACTGCCATTGAATTCGAGGTGTAATTTACCCTCCTGCGGTTTGTGGCGGGCGGTGATATTTCCGGATTTTCGGTCGTGGCACGCGCAACAATTATCGAGGCTGTTGATAATTTCCTGGGCGGAGGCAATGAGCACCTCGGCCAAAGCGGAATCATCAGGAGCAATTTGCGCCAGCACTTTGTTTTGGAAAGCTTCCAGTTGATTGATCGCCGGCACCAAATCGCCCCGGGCGATGGAATCACTGGCCGCCATGAGACTTGCGATTAACGGCTGTGGTTGTTTGATGTCCGAGCCGTTGATTACGGCAATCAAATCTCCAATCGCCTGGGTCGCCGTTAAGACCTTTACCACTACGGTATTCGTGTCGGCGGCCAGACCGTCGCTGACCACCAGCGCAATCGGATAGGTGCCCGGCGGGAGCATAACCTCGGCCACGGCACCGGTCGCCAGGGGGGTATTCATCCCGTTTCCGAACCAGAGGTATTGCAGGAGATCGCCGTCGAGATCATAAGATCGCGTACCGTTGAGAACAACGGCGGCGTTGGTTTCGGTGCAGACAACGACACGGGCAACGGTGGCCGAGGCATCCGCGACCGGTATCTGGTTCACGTGCAACAGCGCGTTCGAACTGACCGCGACTCCCACCGCGTTTGAGACCACAACCGAGTACATCCCTCCCTGATCGGGCCGGGTGTTCGTCAGCGTTAATGTCGGTGAGGTGGCGCCCATCAACGCGTTGCTATCGAAGAACCATTGGTAATAGAGCGGCAGCGTCCCCCCCGCCACCACCGAGAAAGTAGCGGTGTCGCCTGCATTCACGGTCTGGCCCTGCGGCTGAACCTGAATGAACGGAGGCATCAATGGCGTGCACTTGCCAGCACTGCCGGCATGGTAGAGGGACTGAATTTCGTCGGCCGCAAGTGCACGGCTGTAAATCGACACTTCGTCAATGCTTCCCCCGAAGTTGGCCACCCAAAACTCACCGGTCCGTCCAAAAAATACCGGCCGCGTGCCATAGTCCAGCGGAAATCCTGCGTACGCGCTCCCTTCCAGCACTCCATTCACATAGAGCCTCAGTGTGGTCCCATCGTAGGTCCCGACCAAGTGATACCATGCCCCCACCTGAGGTATCGTTGAGGAAAGCGCGTGGACCTGCAACCCGCCGGCCGACGCTATCGCAAACGAAAAACAATCCCGGCCGAAGACACGGTCTTTCAGCAGCGTATAACCCTCGAAATTGCCATTGCGAGTGTTCTTCTTGAATACAATTACTTCCTGCCCCGGAATGTTGGCGCCCGGCGTAACCAACGTATCCAGCTTCACCCAGGCTTCAACCGACACGTTGGCCGGTTTCAGGGACGGGGAATCGGCAATCTGCACGTATTGATTGGTGCCGTCCAAATGAAAGGCCTGCCCCACCCTGCCGGCTGCAAAGGTGACGCCGTCGACCAGCGTGCCATTGTTGGTGCCCACACTGTCATCGGCATTGCCTTCACCCGGCCACCAGCTGACCAATCCCGCTGGGGGCGGCACACAGAGCGGCGGCGATGCGCATTTGCCGGCGCTGCCAGCCCGGTAAATGGCGGCGATTTCATTTGATGAAAGGGCGCGATTGTAAATCGAAACTTCGTCAATGATTCCGCCGAACATGGAGAGATAGGGTGGCCAAGTGCCTGAGGTACCGATGAACACAGGGGTCGTATCGTAGTCGAGCGCGAAGCCCGGCGTCGCCGACGCCTCGGCCACGCCGTCGACGTAAAGAACGGACTGGTTGCCATCATACGTCGCGGCAACGTGATACCACACACCGCGCTGCGCGATCGTCTGGGAATTAATGGCGACCTGATCGCCATATCGTGAGACACAAAATTGGACACGATCAGAGTAAGTTCCGTTCCCGGTGTCAATGGTCACCTTCAAAAGGCTATAACCTTCAAACCATGCCGACCAGGTGTTCTTCTTAAACACAATCTGTTC
>JANWKE010000065.1 GCA_025451535.1 Verrucomicrobiia bacterium | reverse complement strand
TGTGCTTGGCCCGAGCACACTCGCTTCCATCATGAGCCCGGTATTTGCCGATGCAATTGACTTCCCCCTCGTCCTCGGCCTTGGATTGATCGTATTGATACCGCTGATGCTATTTGAAATCAGTGTCGAAGCACTGGTCCTCAAAAAAGTGTGGTCCATCCCGTTCAGAAGCTTGTGTCGTCTTACCTTTATTGCCAATTGCCTGTCGTTGCTCGCCGGCATTCCCGTCAAGATTCTGAACGCATGGCTTTACGATTTATTGTTGCCCCAGGATTTACCGGGATTCTTTGCCCGATACCCATCGACCGTCACCGTCGGAATGCTCATTTATTTCGGAGTGACCCTAGGCGTGGAAGGTGCGTACGCATTCCGATGGTTGCGCCGGAACGAATACAAAATCGCTGCCGGCAGAATTTGGAAAGGAATGCTCCTGGCAAATCTGGCCAGTTATGCCGTGGTCGCACCATTGCACTATTATTTTACCCGGCCGTTTCTACAACCGAAATATGGGTTTACTCAGAACACCAGTTGGTCCAGCCATCCAGCGGAGAGAGTATTTTTTACCGATGGCATGAACGAGAATTTGAAGTCCATGCGGTTGGATGGTTCTGCGCCGGAAACCATCGTGCCCATGACCGTAAAGGATTATTTATTGTCCGCCGATCTCAAGCTCTGCCTGTGTCGAGGCACCAACGGGAATCTTTACCTTTACCGGGCGGACACAGCACAGGGCAAACTCGTTCTACAATCCAGCGAACGTTTCCTGATGAACCAGGTCGCCTTCAGCCCCTCGGGTGAGCATGTCGCATACGCAAACGAAGATAGCAACACGCTTGAAGTGGTGAACCTCCAAACCGGACAGCATATCGTCCAATCGCTGATTCAGAAACTGGGATTCGGTGACGCATCCGTTGCCTGGTCAACGGATGAAGCAAGGTTCTATGTTGGTGGTTTTGAACATGGGGAGCGGCTTCAGTACACCATTCAATCGTCGGGCTTGCTTTTGGCCGAACAACTGACGCAAACCAACCCACCAGCGGTCTTGACCTGTTACGGACGGGTTGGCGCTGGAGGCTGGTGGAGTTCAGATTGGGGCAGGTCTTTCAACCGCGATTCATGTGGTGATTTGAATGTTTACACCGAACCCGGCCTCGGAAGTCATCTGAGAATCTATCCTGAGACCAACCAGCAGGCTCAAGTGGAATATCTGACTGTCAATCCGGGTTTGCTGCACATTGCCCGGTTCTATTTCGGAGACGTCGCATTTTTAGAAGGCTGCGACGAATGCCTGTTCGAAGCGAACGGATATATTTACCTGCTGGACATCCAAAACAAACGGGTGGGCACCGTGGCACAAGGCGGGCGTTTTATCCTTTTGACCCCGCGATATCAGAAGCAGCTCCAAATCCGCTGATCCGGGTCGCCGCTTGCGCCCCGCCGGCCACCAACGCGGGAAACTTCCGTTTCAATCGTAAATCGTAAATCGGACACGTCACTTGCCCCTTGTCACCCGTCACATGTCGGCGCACACTCGCTTCATGGCGAAAATAATCAGATGACTCGTCCGGCAAACCCGAATGGTTGATAGGAAGACAGGCGTTATGGTGGGTTATCGCACTATTGCGTCTCAAAGCGTCATGGACGCTGTCTGCCCCAGTATTCGCAGACCGTTCTTTCCAAGAAATCCCCAAAGCCAAGAGCGCACAGTTGTTTCCGTTTGAGTTGATTGCTCGCCGGAAAGTTCAGGCTGAGGATGCGCTCACTGATTTGGCGCTGGAAGATTTAGCGTGGGTCGCTCGGAACTGGAAACGCGCAGGTTTATTGTTCCATCGGGAACGGAACTTTGCTCAAGCTTTCCAAGCCTTCGACTATTCCACAACCATCAATTCGCCTGCGCTTGGACTGCTCACTCTTTGGAGTGCTCTCGAACATTTGTTTGCGCCCTCCAAGCAAGAACTGCGGTTTAGAGTTTCTGCCCACATTGCCTGTTACCTGACAGATCTAGGAACAGAGAGAATGGAGTTCCATAAAAAACTTCAGAAACTTTACGATCAAAGGTCTCAGGCAGCACATACCGCAAACGATGTTGAGGGTGAAGCGGCTTCCGAAACTTTTGCCATTATGAGGGCGGTTCTCGAAAAGATTATATCCGAGGACCAAGTCCCATCGCGGGATTTCCTTGAGAAACGACTATTTGGGGTATGAGCGTATTGTAACGCGTATAAAAGGGTCATGAAGGAGCCAGTCCCACATTTTGAACCATCTTCCGCGTAAAGCTGCTCCACGCGCCAGTCTGTGTAGAAGGGCGTCACAGCCCATCGCGGAAATCATGTTTATTGAGCAGCTTGGCGAGATTGGCCAGCGTGTGCAGATGCTTTTGGTATTGGCCCTGCGGCACCAGAAACAGCATCACCAATTTGACCGGTTTGCCGTCCAGCGCGTCGAATTGAACTCCTTTACGCGAACGTCCAATCGCGCCGACCACTTCAGCAACCAAATCGGTGGCAGCATGCGGAATTCCGATGCCCATCCCGATCCCAGTGCTCATTGAGGTTTCGCGCTTCCTTACACTCTCCCCGATTGCGTCCCTGTGCTCGGCCTTGATCTTGTGATGGACCACAAGCTGGTCAATCAACTCGTCAATGGCCTCCCAACGGTTTTCTGCCTTCAGGTCAATAACGATTGGGTCCGGCCCCAAAAAGTCGTTTAAATCCATGATCTTGTCCGCGCGAATACCTAGGTTTTTCCACGCGCGGCCAGTATGGTCAATTCGCAACGAGAATCGAGCGTTATGCAGAACGTATTTGAACAGGTTCCGTATTTTGAACAATCTCCGCTTTAACCGGGAGGCGGCGGAAATAATGGCTGAATTCTTCCACCGTCGCCAAGGCTATGGTGGACAAGAAAGGCTAAAATCCGTGCCCATCCGTGTCATCCGTGGTTAAAAATTTGGCTTCGTGCAACCGGTGTCAAACCTTGGTTCGAGCTTTGATTTTCCTTCATTTCGCCCGGAAAACTTTTAATCCTTGGGCATGGATTCAAAACTGATTCTCGAAGCGGCGCGCGGGACGGTCCGAGCCGGACCGGCTACCGTGTCGCTGGCAGCGGTGACCAAACAATTATGAATGCAAAAATCATCACTGAAACCGCGCAAAAGACTTTGGACGGCACACTGTCGTTCCCCGAGGTCGTCGGCAAATTGCTCGCGGCGGGGGTGGAATATTATCACGTGGATTATGTCGGGCTGCGCAAACGGTTTTACAGCGCGGACGGCGAGATGATGGCCACGGCCATCAATTATGAAGGCCTGCCGCCCGCCGCCCCGGAGTTCGATGCCGCCGCGTTGCGCGCGAACATCCTGGACAGCCAGCGCAACGGCCAGCCGTATCGCGAGTTCACCCGGCGCGCGATGGCTGGCGGTGTGCAGGGCTATATCGCCTTTTTGCGCGGCAAGCGCGTCATCTACTGGGGCCGCACCGGCGACCAGCACACGGAATGGTTCCCCGGATCCGGGCCGGACCGGCCAACGAAGGAGGATTGACGAGAATCAGAGGGAGCAGGCGCGCACGGAGTGACGCGCCCTACCTGTAAAGCAGTCAGTCCGGCATATTGAACAACCAGCTTTCGTCCTTGGATGACCGGTGTTGAAACCGATTCCGCCTTTTCGAAACCATAAAGGGGTCAGTCCCGCATTTTGAACCATCTTCGCTCTTGCAGGGAAGCGGCAGAAGAAAGACTGGTTGAGAGTTGAGGGTTGAGGGTCGAATGAAAAAATCCAGTTCGTGTATTTCGCGTTTTTCGCGGTTTGGAATCCGTCCCGCATTGCGGGATTCGTGGACTCCGTGTCGAACCTCTGCGTCCTGGCGTCTGCCATCTTCGCGCTGCTTCCGCCTACACGCCGTTTCGGCGCGGCAAGTCGACGCGACGATTGGTGGTTCAAAATCCACAAGCGAGTTCTCTGTCAACTCAGCCCTTTCGACGAACGAACAGCCCGGTGAGACCGACCGCCAGCAACGCGAAAACCGAAGGTTCAGGAACAGGGGTAGCTAAAAAACCTACAACGGTACTCCCGTTGTAGTAATAGCCCACAATATTATTGCTGGAGATTCCAGTGGCCACAGTAGACAAGGCTCCCGGTACGTTCAAGGTGACGTAACTGCTGCCATTATAGAGAAAGCCGTGATAAGTGCTGTTAAAGTACGCCCCCACGATGGTGCTGCCGGAAATGCCATTAGCAGAGGTAGATGATGCTCCCGGCACATCCAAAGTGGTGTAGCTGCTGCCATCGTAGAGAAAGCCATTGTTCTCGTTGCCGTAGGCACCGTACGACCCGACGATGTTGTTGCCGGAAATGCCGTTGAGACCGGTTGCCCCTGCCCCCGGCACGTCTATGGTGATGTAACTGCTGCCATTGTAGAGAAAACCGTGATAGGTATAGGTGCTACCGTTATTGTAAAAGTAATCCCCCACGATGTTGCCGCCAGAAATGCCGTTGGCATCGGTAATTGATGCCCCCGGCACGTTCAAAGCGGTGTAGCTGCTGCCATTGTAGCGAAAGCCCAGGCCGTCGTAACTCCCCACAATGTTATTCCCGGAAATACCCACGGCAAAAGTGTTCTGTGCTCCCGGCACATCCAGGGTGGTGTAGCTGCTGCCGTCGTAGAGAAAACCATGCCACGCGGTTCCGTCCCAGTATCTCCCGACGACGTCATTACCGGAAATGCCATTGGCGTAAGTGCTGACTGCTCCGGGCACACTCAAAGTGGTGTAGATGTATTGGGCTTGAGCGTTCATACTTCCGGCCAGCAACAGGATGGTTCCCGCACAGACCGCCCCTCCAAATAAAAGACCCGCATTTGACGTTTTCATATCCAGATGCTTTGAAGCGAACCGGTCGAGGTTACCAACTTCAATATCTTACGTCGAGAAAAAATTATTCATGAAGGGATCAGTCCCGCTTTTTGAACCATCTTCCGCCTAAAGCTGCGCCGCGCGGCAGGCAGCGTAAAAGGCCGTTGGCCTCACGCGGCAGGCTGCGCAAAAAAGGCGTCACACCCATCGCGGAAATCCTTTTTATGGAGCAGCCTGGCGAGATTGGCCGGCGTGTTCAGATGTTTTTAGAATTGCTCCTGCTGCACGAGAAATAGCATCACCAATCTGACCGGTTTGCCGTCCAGCGCGTCGAATTGAACTCCTTTGCGCGAACGTCCGATTGCCCCGACCACTTCGGCGCTCAGGCGCGCGGGACCAAATGCGGTGAATCCCGGCGCCATCGGCGGATGCAACCACCTATGGTCAACACGCCAGTGGCGGCGATGATGAAAGCCGGCAGAGTTGACATGGCTCCGTCACGTTCCCACGAATGCTTCAGAATCAGCCCAAGGATTGCCAGGTACCAAAGTCCAACGCCAATGCCCAATACCAACAACCAACGCGGCGACCCCGGCCCCCAAATCCCCATGCTCCAGCCAACCAGATAAGGCAGAATCAACACACCCCACCACATGGAATGTCCGGATTTGCCGCCAATGCCTCCGGCCGCCCTCAATACCCACATAGCCCCTACGCCAATCGCGATCAGAAGAAAGACCCAGACCCGGTAGGCAAACAAAGGACGCTCGCTTTGGTTGAAAAAGGTGCCGAGCGTAACGATCAGGCTGCCAGGAAGGATAAGGACCGAACCTTCCATGGGATCAATGGCTCCCACCAGCATGCCAATACTGCCCAGAACTATGAGAATCCGTGACCATAGGCTGCGAGTGAGGAAAGTTTTCATAAGCCCATCTTGCCATGACTGGCGGTACTATCAAATTGTTAAATATTTGCACGGCATTGATTTCTTCGATGTACGTTCACTCGTGAAGGGGTCAGCCCCGCATATTGAACCATCTTCGCACTTGCCGGGCGGCGGCGGAACAAGGCCGAAGGCCGAAGGCTGAAGGCTGAGGCCAGCGCCAGCACTGAAAATTACTTTGGCCCTTAGCATTTAGCTTCCAGCCTTTTTCCAAGTCATGGAGCAGTCTGGCGAGATTGGCCACCGTATTGATTTCCAGTTCGCCGCCCGTTAATGTGCGCAATGATTTTAAAATTGCCGTCTGGTTCGTCTCTTTTCGCCGCCATTTTGTTTCCGGCCGTTGCGACGATTCTGTGGGCGGCACCTCAGCCGACCGCCGGTGTTCCGCCGACCCTCGCGACCTCCCAGGCGGTCAAATCCAGGTTAACCCTGGCTTTTACCGACAATTTCAACGGCCCGGATGGAACGAATTCAGGCGCCGGCTGGACACAAGCCGCGCACTACGGCGTCGTCCATGAACAAATTTTACATCACCGGTTCTATTTTGAAATTCCCGATGGCCACGATATTCCCTGGGGTTCGGCGACGCTCGATTTGGGAAATCCGTCAATTCTCGGCCATGGCTTGCATCCGGGTGACTATTTTGAAGTGACGCTTCGCCGCTTGAGCCGGGAAGGAGGCCTCGGCGTGGAGTTGTTCGATTCGGACCAGTTGCGGGTAGGCAGCGATCTTGTCCGCGGCGCATCCGCGCTGATGGCCTGGAATGGCAGGACCTGGGTGCCCATTGCCTTCGACCAACAGGGAACGCCCTTGAAGTTTGATTGGAACGCGCGCCACACCCTCGGTGTTCGCTTTGATTCCGCCGACGGCCAGCGCGCCGATTTCAGCTACTACCTTGACGGACGTTACGTCGGTTCCCGGGCCGTCAACCGGCCTGAAACCGTGCTGGACAAAATTGGCGTTTATACGCAATCGAAGACTTCCCATGCGAGATTTGAATTCCGCGAGTTGAAGGTCTATACCGGTCTGCGATCGTAAGCGAACATTTTACGGCACGGCATTTTTGTAGAACCACAACCAAAACAAAGGCTAAAGTTGATTCAGCCTTTAGCCTTTAGCCTTTCGCGCCATAGCCGTGCTGGAATGCGACATTTCACCATCGTTGAGCAGCTTTACCACCGATTGTATCTCTTCGGATTTCATAAAAATCTTCCAGCACAGGCCCGAACGGTAATTTTCAATCATCGGCGCGATCGGACCTTCATCAATGCATAAATAGGTTTTGGACACCCAATTGCGCGACAAATTGAACGAATCATAAAACCCAAAGGGGCCCCATAAGGTGGAGCCGTATTTTTGATACATTTCCAGGAGACAAGCCATGCTCTCGTCGGGGACATAAGGCATTGAAGAAATTGCGGCTGTCGGCGCCAGCGTGCCGGTGTCCCGCACGCCCGGTGCAAAAGGCCGGTAACCGTCCGGTCCCGAGCTGGGAGTAATGCCCCAAAGCGGGCCATAACCTTTGTAGACTTTGCTTTTGGATTCAGCATATGCGATTTGCACCCGGCAAAAATCCGTGAAATGGTCGAAATAACTCCGGCCCTGAAAAAAGATTTGATGTGGATCCAGACCTAAATAGGAAAATTGCGTCATAAAAAGCGGCGGGCCGATATTACGGCGGCTCCCCAGCTCCAAATGAATTCCAAATTCAGTGCGATCCGACGCGTAGTCCGCCGATTCCCATCCTTCCCAATAGGACCTGGCTTCTATCGGATGAGTCGGCGAGGCCAGTGCCAGCACGTACACAATCTGGCATTCGTTAAACCCTGAAATATAAAGATTTTTCTTCCAGCCGTATTTGGGCGACCAATGCCAAATCATCGCCGGAACCCGACCGGTCTTGTTGACAAACCAATCCCACTCGACATCACGCCAGAGCTTGTCCGCCAGCCCCCGGATTTCAACTTCTTCCGGGTCCGACCCGGAAAAATATTCGCGCGCGAACAGGACGCCTTCCATCAGATACGCGGTTTCCACAATATCAGCGCCGTCATCATATTTGCTGAATGGAATCACAACACCGGTTTCACCGTTGATAAAATGTGGAAAGGCACCATGAAAACGCTCCGCCTTGCCGGAGAGAAATTTTAGTTCCGTCAAAGCCTGCCCGGCACCCTCGCTCCGAGTGATGAATCCCCTTTCAATCCCCACCCCAAGGTTGAAAAACCCCATGCCGCTTGCGCCAATGGCACATATGTCGGGGTTTTTCCTGACGGAAGCGCGCGCCAACCCCGAGGTTGGGTGAGCATACAGGTAGAAATAATCAAAGCTCGCCCTTTGCACTTCCGTAAGCAATTGGTCCAGGTTCAGCGGATCGGAATGTCCAATCACCGGCTTCGACCAATCAGAAGGCAAAAGCAGGCCTGCGCCATTCGTTTGGATGCTGCGGACCCGGTAGTAGAAATCCATGCCTCCTTCACCAATAAAATCGTTGTAAATGGTCAGCTGCGGAAGTTTGTTGGGCAACCCCTTGAATGGGCCGTCGGGGGTTTGAGCCCGTTGAAGTTCATAACCCATTGACCCGGGGATGGGTTCCCATTGCAGAGTGACGCAAAGTTGCCGGGGATCGGTACGTAATTCTTGTGGTAGGAGGGCTGGTTTCTCATTGCCCTCATAACGGGCTCCACAGACGGTTACGGCCAGCAGCGCGAAACACAAGTTTTTGAAGATTTTTCCAGACCGTTGCTGGAGACTTACCATGGCGTTCAGCTTGGCAGGAGCTTACCTGGCAATCAAGGCTGGACGTGCAAAACCAGCCGCATTGCCTTATTCATACTAAGCATAACAGCTCGATTCAGCTAAAATCAGGTAGTGGGCACGGTTTGGCGTTAATCAGTGAATTTTACCATTGCCTGATTAAAAGGGGAAATATCAGCAGATTTTAATCCCTGGCTTTTGGGTGGAACAAAATATGGGCTTCCGTAAGGCTGGAAGCCTTGCTTAATGAGGCTGTTTACCTCTTCATCCAGGTCCAGCGCTGAAGCTGCCGACACCGTTCGGTAAGATTCCATTTTCATACGCGTATAATTTTATCCAGTTCACAATTTTTTCCAAGCTCCGAGCATCGTCAGTAAAATACTTGTGGTCATTTTTGTGTTGGTTTTAAAACTCGAACAAGTGATTGTGTAATTCGCGTCCCTCTGCGTTCACCTGCGGTAGCAGCCCCAGGCCAGGAGTTTTGCCGAAGCGCTTTCTCTCCGTCATCTCCGTTTGCTTCTGTTCAATTAAGAGTCAGTCCCGCATTTTGAACCGTCTTCGCGCTTGCCAGTCTATTTCATTTCTCCGCATGGACGCACAAGTACGTATCCACCATTTTTGATGATCGGTGACCCTTTCGCGATCATGGATGCTTCCTCGAGTGATTCCGCCTGCATGACAATAAAGCCACCCTCTGTGATATCGGAAAAGTGATGCTCCGTAGTTCCGTTTTGATCGATCCGCTTCCCGTCAGATTCCAGGGGATACCCGACCTCCAGATTCTTTGCCTTCATAAGTTTCGCCATCCATGCGCCCCATGCGGCAGCGTGTTTCGTTTGCGCCTCTTTGTCCGTTTTATCGAGGTTGTTGTATCGCAGTTCCATATTACCGCCGAAAAATGTAAGCATGTATTTCTTCATATGGATATGTTTACGAGTTAATAATTTCCTCTCCTTAATTACGCTATGCAAAGTCTATCACAAAAGTATGATTACCTGAAGCCTGCCATATGCGAAATTTAGAAACGTAAGGGGTTGGTTCCGCGTTTTGAGCCGTCTTCGCTCCTGCCGGGCGGCAGTTAAAAAAAGCTGAATGCCAAAGGCCAGGGGCTAATTTTGAATCATTCCGATTGTTCTCAACCATGTCTCCACCAAATGAGGCCATTCCGTGATCGGAAATTTCGCTGGCCGTAGTCCAAACCCGTGCCCGCCCTGCGCATACAAATGCATTTCCACCGGAACCCCGGCGTTCTTCAACCCAATGTAGTAAACCAATGACTGTTCGACACCGTCCACGTGGTCATCCTCCGCCTGTAACAAAAAAGTGGGCGGCGTATTGGCAGTGACCGGAACATTCGGATTCAACTTGAAACCCTCATCGTCGTTCCAGAGATGGCCCGGATAACAGGCTATCGCAAAATCCGGGCGGCAGCTTTCCCGGTCTGCCGCGTCCACGGCCGGATACGAACGCTGGTCGAAATGCGTGCTTGTCGCAGTCACCAGATGTCCTCCTGCTGAAAAACCAATCACCCCAATCTTGTGCGGGTCGATATGCCACTCGGCGGCGTGAAAGCGCACCAGCCCCAACGTCCGCTGCGCATCTTCCAAGGCGAGCGGCGATTCCGAATAGGGCCCCACTTTCTTGAGTGGCACACGGTATTTCAAGAGCACCGCGGTGATGCCTCTGGACGTCAACCAATCACAGATTTCCGTGCCTTCAAGATCGATGGCCAGCTCATTATAGCCCCCGCCGGGAAACACGGCGACCGCAACGCCGGTGTTCGTTTCCGTTGGCGAATAGACCGTCATGGTGGGCAGCGAGACCTTGTCCACGAATACCACTGGCCGGCCGGCAAACAGCTTCGTGGTCGCCCTCTCATACTCCGGCCCCGCGACGGGCTGCGCATCCGGCACCGCCCCCGGCCAGATCGGCACTTGCGTATGACCCGGTGATGGCTGCCAAACATTCGTCTGCGCACTCAGACCGGCACACACGAAAACAACAAAGTGAGCGAGGAGCAAAGGTTTCATCACCAGCCTGAGATGACAAACCGGGGGTGGGCTGTCAAGCGCGAGGCGTTTCCGCGAAGGGGCCGCTCCGCATTTTGAACAGTGCCCGGCTCAAGCGGTGAGTCGCCGGCGCGGACGCGCTACGAGGAACAGGGACAGAAGGCCTGGAACCAGCAGACAACCGGAACCCGGCTCCGGAACGACCACCACCCCGGTGACGCCGCCGGAGGTCACCGTCACCTGCACGCCGAAATAAGCATGTTCCGACCCGGTCGCGTCCGCCCCGGGAAGATCCTGCTCATCCGAATAGTTTAACTCGAAATCCGTGAAATATACCCCGGGAACCGAGCCGTCCACCATGATTTGAAATGCATCACCATAGGCGGGATCGTCGTTGGCGGCCAGGTCCGTGAACGGCGTCAGGCTCAGCGTGATCTGGGAATCGCCGATGGCGGTGATGCTGTCCAGGTCCAACCCGGCGGTCGGCGCGACCGGGTCGTTAATCACGTTCGGCGCACCTGCGGCAAAAGTCTCACCGCCGCCCGTGGCGCCAAAGGCCAGCGGGTCCACCGAAGGTTCCTGCGCGGCCACCGGCCGGGACGACAACTGAATGACATTTCCGCCGATGTTAAACGCCGGGTCGGCGTGGGCCAGAACGAGGACGCTGCCGGATTGCGTGAGTGATCCGCCCGTGCCCGTGTCGGTGGCGGTGACGCTGACGGTTTGCGAACCCGGGCTCACCTGGCCGGAGTCGAACGAGAACGGCAAGTTGAGGTAACCGCTGCCGCCGTCAGCCGCCCTGCTCCCGGTGTAGGGAGTGGTGTTGCCATAGGGAAAGGTGGCGTACACGCTGAAATTCACAGGATCGGAACCAACCGCGGCCTCGTTATAAATCTGCGCGTTGACCGCGTCCTGATACCCCTGGATGACGGTGGGATACTGGATTTGGGAGGACATCGAGAGCTGGCCGGGGCCGGCATATACGGCCGGGACAATGAACAGAAGCGCGGAACACCGGATGACCATCTGGCTGCCACTCATGAGGGCCATATTGAAACCTAATGGAGATAAAATGTCAACCGTAAACCGCGGTGTGTGGAAGCAAATGCCAAATGCTGAGGGCTAAAGGCTAAAATAGATTTTTAAATCCCGTTCGGCTATTTCGCGCATTTCGCGGTTTTGAATCCGCGTCCATCTGTGTCCATCCGTGGTCAAAATCTCCGCGTCCATTGCGGTCGGCCGCCGACCCTGAAAACCACTTTAGCGTTTGGCGTTTGTCGGTCGTGGTCGTTTTGCCGTGGTAAGGACGCCGCGCTGCGGCGTCACCGTCCGCGTTCAGCGGACGGAACCTGGACCGCCCTGATTCATCCAGTGTTTCGCTGCGCCGCTGAACGCGGCGCGGTCATCGCAGCGCGATGACCCTACCGTGAGATGGTCATGTCCCGCACAGCGGTATTTGGGGCGCCAGGCGGCATTGAGAGCCATGAGCGACCCCGCCGTTTTTTTGTAGTGTCAAACACTATAAAAAAAGTCGTAGCCAAACTGATAGACAGGGCACCTTGACCTGGGCAAGAATTGTTTCATGCGAGGAGGAACGATATCTCGACTTCGCAACCAGCCGCCGGCTTGTCGCGTCGTAGCTTTGGAGCGAAGACGGACCTGTCGCGTCGTAGCTATGAAGCGAAGACGGATGGCCGCGACCCGCAAGGCGGGATTTGGTTCGCCAGGCTCGAGAGTCCGCTATTGATATGAGCGAGGTCATCCAATGGCAAGGCAGCCCGGTTGAGGTTCAGGCCCGGCTCGTTCCGCGATTCCTTTGGAACACAGCGTCCGTTGACGTATTTTTGGATGGTCAGCGGATTCTTCGGACGGGTGGCCAGTTTAAGTTCACCGGCTCATATTCCACGACGTTCACACACGCCGGTTCCACCCATAAGGCAGAGTTGAGCTGGGGTTTGTGTGGTTTGTCGTTTTCCTTTCCATATCGGCTTCGGATTGATGGTGCTCCCGTCGCCGATTCACGGGTTCGCATCCGGAACTGGCCGGTGGCATTGATTGTTGCCGCCGTGCTGGTGGCAGCCTTGTTGGCGATTTTCCATTTTATCCATGTACCACGAGCCTGACACCGCGCGGGGCTTCGCCGGGATGAAGGGGCTGTAACAACACGATGATGCCTCGTCGAAATGGGTCCATTTTTGTTTTTTATACAACCCTAACAAGGCCAGCAAATAGCACATGGCATAAGGAAGAAAATGGAGTATATTAGAACCGGCTCTGATGGCAGACAGATCTGTGCATTTGGTTCCTCCGATGTTCGGGTTGCAGCCTGTTGTCAGGGCCGTCTGCAATCAAAGTCTGAAGGCCAAACGTAAAAGGCTGAAATAGAAAGATTGAACTCCGGCAAAGCTGAAAATACTCCAGCCTTTCAGTCCAACACGCATGAGCAGACACAAACGCATTCCCACTGACGGTGGACAAAGTTTGAGCCACAACCCCTTTGCCGCCCTGTCCACCGCCGGGCTCCCGCCCGCACCCGAAAATCCCGGTGGGGCGAGCAGCCTGTCCCGCCCTGCGGCGATCCCCACGAGCCGGCCCAGGAGCGACGATGGAGAGAGGAGCCGGCTCGTCAGCAGCCCCACCCCACCCAATGCAACCAAACCTGCCCCGAAGAACCGCGGGCGCGTGGACATCATCCGGCAGACGGCCGGACGTGGCGGCAAAACGGTGACGGTGGTGAAAGGTTTTGTCGGCATCGGACTGCCGGAAAAGGAGCAACTGGCCAAAGCGATGCAACGCGCCTGCGGCACCGGCGGAACGGTGAAGAACGGCCAGATCGAGATTCAAGGCGACAAACGCGCGGAAGTCGCACGCATCCTGACCGGGGCAAACTTTCGACCCGTATTCGCGGGCGGCTAGCAGCCAGCCAACGGCCGAAGGCCGAAGGCCAAAACCTGAAGGTCGGCCATTGATTCAATCCGGCACCGGAAACCCGGTTAATCCACAGCATCAGAATCCCAACAACTCTTGTACCCGGATGCCATCATGGTACGCTCCGGGCGTATGAAATCCTACCGGAGATTATGGTTGGGCCTCCTCCTGCCCGCCCTGATCATTGTCTGCGTCTCCTGTTCCCGACACCATCTGCCCTCCCAAAACGCCGGGTTATTTTTCAACACCGGCTTAAACGAATTGCAGTCCGGCGATTACACCAGGGCGATTGCCGACTTCAGCCAGGCCATGGCGCTGAAAACCAATTATCCCGATGCCTACCTCTACCGCGGCGAGGCGAAAAGCCGTCTCAATGACTATGCCGGGACCATTGCCGACGACACCAGGGCCATCGAGCTCAAGCCCGACTACGCGTATGCTTATTTCACGCGTGGCAACGCCCGGGCGGCACTCAAGGACTATGCCGGGACCGTTGCCGACGACACCAGGGCCATCGAGCTCAAACCCGAGTACGCGTATGCTTATTTCACGCGCGGCAACGCCCGGGCGGCACTCAAGGATTACGCCGGTACCATCGCCGACGACACCAAGGCCATTGCCCTGGATCCCAACGACGCCAGGTCCTACCTCAGTCGCGGTAACGCCCGGGCGGCGCTCAAAGATTATCCGAAAGCGATCCAGGATTATAACAAGACCATCGAGCTGGAGCCGAAAAATGCCATGGGGTACTTCCAGCGCGGCAACATCGAGGCTGCGCGTGTCGATTATGCCGGGGCCCTCGCCGACTTCGACCGGGCCGTTGAATATAATCCCCAATTTACGGACGTTTACGCCGCCCGGGGCGACATCAAATACAACTTCAAGAAATACGCCGATGCCATCCACGATTATGACCAGGCCCTTGCTCTCAACCCCCAATACGCCCGCGTTTACTCGAGCCGCGGCAACGCCCGGTTTGAACTGAACGATTACGCTGCCGCCATCGCGGATTGCACCCGGGCCATCAGCCTGAACCCCAATCAGGCCATCGCTTATTTCACCCGCGGCAGTGCCGGGTTTCAACTGAAGGATTACCCGGCCGCCGTTGCGGATTGCACCAAGGCCATCAGCCTGAACCCCAATTATGCCCTGGCTTATTTCACCCGCGGCAGCGCCGAATATTTTCTTAAGGATTTTGAGGAGGCCGTGGCCGATTGCACCCGGGCCATCAACCTCCATCTACCGGGCGCGGATGCCCTTTACTTCCGCGGGCTGGCCGTAAAACAACTCAAGGATTACGACGCGGCGCTCGCCGACTTCAACGCCGCCGTCGGGATGGACTCCACCAGTATTCCGTACCTGGTCAACCGGGGTTGGGTGAAACTCGCCCTCAGCGACTTTGACGGGGCAGTTGCGGATGGCGCTCGGGCCATTGAATTGAATCCGAATGACGCCGCCGGCTACAGCTTGCGCGGCGAAGCCAGGCGGCGGCTGAATAAATTCGACGACGCCATCGCCGACTTCACCCAGGCCATCGGCAAGGACCCCAAAAACGCCCTGGCCTGGTCGTATCGCGGGCTGGCCCGGGAAAATCTCAAGCAGATTGACCGCGCCTTTACCGACTGTTCCACGGCCGTCGAACTGGATCCTCAAAGCGCGGCGGCCCACGAAAATCTCGGCCTCCTCCAGAACAATCAGTCGCAATTCCAGCCGGCCCTGGAAAACTTCCGCTCGTCCCTGCAACTCGATCCCGGCCTGGAATATCCCCGCTTCCGCATCTGGCTCATCCGGACCCGGCTGGGTGAACCGGAGGCCGCCACCCGGGAACTGGCCGGCCACGTGAAATCTCTTTCCGGCGCGGCGGCAGCGGATTGGACCGCCAGGATCGGACAATTTCTCGCCGGTCCCATGGCCGGGGAAGATTTCCTGAATACCGCCAAAACCAGCGCGCATAATCCGAAACAACAGAGCAGCCAGCTTTGCCAGGCCAATTATTACGCCGGCATGAAGCATCTGATGGCCGGTGACAAGACCGGCGCCACCGCGCTGTTCAAGAAGTCCCTCGACACCGGCGAAAAGGGTTGCGCGGAATACGTCAGCGCCATGACGGAGTTGGCTGCCCTGAAGAAATAGCACCTGCCCGGATCGGCTACCACCGCCACGGGACAACACATCCCGGAACGGCAACTGCGGGAAGCGAAGACTAAAGGCCGGAGATTGATTCAATTCTGCGGCGCGGAAAGCTGTTCGAGGTCCGCGCCTTCCCGATGCTGAAGGATGGCTTCGATCCGGGGCACGTACATTTGCGTTTCCGCAGGCAGATGTTCGGCGATGTCGTCGTAATTGTGCGTTTTGTAGCGGTCCAGAAGCTTTTGCACCGTGCCTTCCCCGGCGTTGTAAGCCGCCAGTGCCAGCCGCCAGTCCTTGAAACGGTCGTAGAGATATTTCAGATATTGCGCGGAAGCGGTCGCGCTGGGCTCCGGCTGATAACGCTGGTCGCGCGGCCACAGGGAAAGGCCAAACCGTTTGGCGGTGTCCGGCATCAATTGAAACAAGCCGGCCGCTCCGGCGGGACTCAGCGCATGCCGGTCAAAGGACGATTCTACTTCCGCGACCCAGACAAGTTCCGGCGGCACCTTTTGCGCGGTAAAAATCGGCTTCAACTCCGGCACATATTCTTTGGCCGAAGCCGACCAGGAAACCACGGAAACCTTTTTTATCCAGAGGTCGCGTTCCTTTTGCGCGGAAGGATTGGCGATTGGCGGAGGCGGCTGGTTGGTTTCAGCTTCCGGTGGTGGAATGGTAATCCGGATTTCGTCGGCGACATCGAGATAATCCATCTGCGCCTTGAGCCAGGCGGCATAGGGCTGGGTATCTTCGCTGCTGTCCAACACCGACTGAACGGTTTGAGCTGTCGATCGCAACGCCGCCAGGTCCACCACGTAGTCGCCTTGATAACGCCGTTGTATCTCACGGAAGAATTGCTGCACTTGAGGGTCGTCCACACTGGGAAGCTCATTAAGAACGTTGGTATCGAGATTTTCCTGTGTCCATTGTTGCGCGCCTTGAATCAGTTCCGGCAGGGTCACCGTGTCGTCATCCGCCCACGCGACCAGCGAACCGATCAAAAACAACACGAGCAGACCACACGCTTTCATGGCTGGTTCCCCTGCCCTGTTCTGCGCGCCCACCGGCTCGCCGGAAATGTTCTTGAAGGCACACTGACACTGTGATTCAGAAAAACTGTTTTATCAACTGCATTTGGAATTTGGATAAATAAGAACCTCAACAATGAATCCTCCAAAGAACTCCCGCGCATCGTAGCGGCGTCTCCGTAGAGCGCCGCACACCCGGGAAATTGACAGGTGCGGCTTTCTACCGAAAGCCGCTACGCCGGTTTTACAAAAGCCTTCAAAAGAAGCGAACCACCCTGCGAAATTGCGCAAAAACCCTGTGAAACGGTCCATTTTCTTTGCATTTCGTTGTGAATAAATTGTGAATAGAAGTTCACCTGCCCGTCACCTGGCCGTAACCTATCCATAATAACGTATTACCGTCCGAGGACGTGCATGAAAAAGATCCTGATTCTGACGGCCGGATTCGGTGACGGGCACAACGCCGCCGCCCGCAGTTTGCGCGATGCGATTGAAATGCTCGACGAGGACGCGCGCACCGAGGTGGTTGACCTCTTTGCCGACAGCTACGGCGTGTTCAACACCGTTGCGCGAAAAACCTACCTCGGCGTCGTGCAATATGCCCCCCGGCTTTGGGGTGGCATTTACTCGTTGCTCGACAAATCGCCGCTCGTCGAAAAGCAGCTCGGCAATTTCACGCGGCTGCAAAGCACGCTGGAAAAAATCCTCAGCGAGGCGCAGCCGGATTGCGTCATCTCCACCTATCCGGTCTATGGCCACGTCATCCAGAAAATTTACCGCCATCATCACGAGCGGCCGTTCCGCCTGATTACCGTGGTCACCGATTCCATCACCATTAATTCCGCGTGGTTCCGGGCGCCGAGCGATCTTTTCTGCGTGGCCAACGACGCTTCCGCCGAAGTGCTGCGCAAGGGCGGCGTGCCGGAAAAACAAATCAAGGTACTCGGCTTTCCCGTGAACCCCGTTTTTGCCGAACCCGCGGCGGAATTGCCGGCGCCGGTCGATGATGAACCGCGGCGCGTGCTGTACATCATCAATACCGGCAAGAAAAAGGCCGGCAAGGCGATTGACCGGCTGCTGGAACTGGACAAGGTCCACCTCACCATCACCGTCGGGCGGGACGCCAGATTGCGCGCCGAGTTGATCGAGCGCACGCGCAAACATTCCGATCGCGTGCGCGTGTTTGGCTGGACGAACCAGATACCCGAATTGATGCTGTCGCATCACCTCGTCATCAGCAAAGCCGGCGGCGCGACCGTCCAGGAAGCCATCGCCGCGCGTTGCCCGATGATTGTCAACCAGGTCATCCCCGGGCAGGAGGAAGGCAACGCGGAATTGATCTGGCGGTACCACCTCGGCGCCATCGGTGAGAAAAACCGCGAGGTTGCCGAATTGGTGGAAAAGGCCTTCGCCAAACGCGCCCACCTCTGGTCGGAATGGCGCGAGAACCTGCAAAAAATCAGCCGTCCGGACGCAGCGTTGCGCATCGCCGAACTCATCCTGGCCGAGGCCGACCATGATGCACCCGGGCGCAAGGCGGTCAAATTGTTCGAGGCCGCGCCGGAACGTGTCATGCGGATCGCACCGCGCCAGAACGGCAACGGCGGCCATCCACAGATGTTGCTCTGCGATTTCCACATCCACTCGAATTACTCCGACGGCAAGTTGAGCGTGCCGGAGATTGTGGACTTCTACGGCGAGCGCGGTTTTGATTGCATCTGCATCACCGATCATCTGGCGGACCCGAGTCGCCTGCTCGGCAAATTGTCGGAGCTGGCCAACTGCACGCTCGGCCAGGAGCAGGTCGGAGAATATTTCGCCGTCATCGAACGTGAGCGACAGCGTGCGTGGCGCCGGTACCAGATGCTGGTGCTGACCGGCATCGAATTCAACAAGGACGGTTACACGCGGAAAACTTCCGCGCATTTGCTGGGCATTGATTTGAAGGCGCCCGTGGATCCGTCGCTGGACATTCCCGAAATCATCGGGAAAATCCACGAGCAAGGCGCGCTGGCCGCGGCGTCACATCCGCACATCATGAAAAGCGAGTGGGGCAAGAACACGTTGTATCTTTGGGAAAATCAGGAAAAATTCGCTCCGCTGCTCGATGCCTGGGAAATCGCGAACCGCAACAACATTTTCAACGACATCGGCCTCAAGCGGCTGCCGTTCATTGCCAACAGCGATTTCCACAAACCCAGGCACATCTACTCGTGGAAGACGCTCATCCACTGCGAAAAAGACGCCGAGGCCATCAAGAATTGCATCCGGCGCAACGAGCACGTCGCCATCACGCTTTACCGCGATTTCGCCGGCGCGGTGGCCGGCCACGGGCGGCACGGTTTCGATTCACCCGCTGCCGCCGTCCAATATTTTCAGGATCGGCTCCCGCAGCACGCCATCAATTCGTAAAGTCATCCGGGGGCGCCGGCATCGTGCCGGCGAGTTTGGGAACCAGACCACGAAACCTGCCGGCACGCTGCCCGCACTTTCGAATTCGGGTAGTGGTGCAGTTTGGTGGGGCGAGGCTGCTGACGAGCCGGCTCGCGAGGACGCTCGCCCACCGGAAATGGCAAAATGTAGCAGTATCCCGGGTTCAAAAACCGAGCTCTTTTTTTCGCTCCGCCGCCGTCGGCAACGGTTCCTTTTTCTTCAGGATGGCCTCCTTGCCCGCCGCCTTGATCTGCGTGGCCTGGGCCGCATTGAAGGGGATGTCCGCCTTGAATTCCGCCGGCACATCGGCCTCGGCGTAGATGGCTTCCACGGGACATTCCGAAACGCAAGCCTGGCAATCAATGCATTCCTCCGGGTGAATGACCAGCTGATTGTCCAGTTCGTAAAAGCACGCCACGGGGCATACCTCCACGCAATCGGTGAACTTGCACTTCACGCATTTGTTGGTAATAACGTGCGCCATAATCAATCCTTCAACCTTATTGTCCTTTATCCTTCAACTTATCTCGCGGGTTGGCAAATGTTTTTTTGGCCCGGTCAGAGCCCCCGTTCCGGTCCGTTATTACACTATAAAAATTGAATGGAAAATGGTGGCAAGGTTGTGGAATATTGAGTCATGGCACAGACAGAACCAGAGAATGGCATCCACCCGACCCCCTCGATGGAAGAAATTCAGCAGGGCTGGCGCCAGCTCGCGACCAGGGTGGACCAACTGGAAGCCGAGCGCGGCGCGCTGGAACAGGAGAACAAGTCGTTGCGAACCCTCCTGGAAAAGGCCATCGAACACCGGCAGAAATCGCACGGCGAACTGGTGAACCTGATTGCCGGCCTGGTGAGCAAGCTCCCCATCGGCGATGTCGGCGTCGTCGTCTCCCGGCTGGTGGAGCACAACGCCCACGTCAATGAAGTCTGTGTCGCCCTGGCCAATGGCAAGATCGAAGGAAACGTGCTGCAACCGGCGATTCTTAAAGTTCTGGAACAGACCAAACGCGACCTGGCCGCCGCCGTAAAGCCAACCGTGGACGAACTGGTCCGGCTGGACGCGCCGCTCGAAACGAAAATGCTCCAGTCACTGATTACTCAGCCGGACTTGTTCTTTTCCCAGGAAGTCATCCGGGCCAATCGTTGTTTCGTCAAGGGACAGGTGCCGCGGGAACGGATTGTCCGCGAATTTGGCGAGCCGGCCCTGGTTTGCTTCAATGACCTGACCACGGACGCCAAGCTGAATCCGCGTCCCAAGCCGGAAGAGATTGTATTGGGCTTCAAAAATGAATTCGCGGGGTTGCTGCAGCAGGATTCAGCCTTGCCCGCGGATAAACGGAAGGACCTGCTGGACTTGCACCAGAGAGTTCAACGCAGCAAGGCGTCCACCGCCGAAGCCCAGGCGCAAAAAAACACCTTCCTCAAACTTTCGTTCATCCTCGATTTGCTCCATTACTACAACCATCAGAACACCGAAACGCCCGAAGGCACCTTTGCCCAGCGCCTGCCCGCCGTGATTGAGCAGTTGGTGGTCACGAACGACCAGGACCACCTGGATGAAAAATTGATTAAACAGGCGGAGAGCTTGCTGGCCTTTGTCGCCGGGCCCGACCAGCGCCTGATGATTGTGAACAATATCGGAAAAGGGGGGCGGACGGGCCGGACCCTGAAGTTTGTGCTCACGTTGCGCCTGGAAAAGGTGCCTGAATTGGACGGCGTGATTGCCACTTTTGTCAAACATCTACTTCCCAATCAAAAAGCGCCGCCCGCCAAATCGCTCGCCGGCATCCTGAGCCTGGTCAGGCCCGAATGGCAGCGGCCGGTGGTGAAAGCCATTGCCACTACGACCCGGATTCGCAAGGACGAGGCCGAAACCCTCGGGCTGGCCATTGGCCGGGAAATGGGTTTGGCGGGAATCGAGGCGGACTTGACAAAACCCGAGGTCGCCGTGAATCCGGAAATGGAACAACAAGTGGCCTGGGAAAACATCAAAGCCCGTCTCACCCAGCGGGCCTCACCCAACGACATCGCCACGTCCATCCGCGACCGGCTGCACGCCAAATATGACGCGGATGAGGTCAAACAAAGCTGGCTGGCATTGACGGCAGCCGAACCGATGGCGTTGGTCCGAATTTTTTGTCTGCTGCCTTATCTGCCTGACGGACAAACCGACCCGATGGCCCAGGCCATCATGGAATCCTACGTCTCCCGGTTGACGCATGAGAAGTACGCGGAGACCTACGCCAAGGTCGTGCACGCCTTGCGGAACCTGTTCAAGGTGAAACCCGACAGCCCGGCGCTGGTGAATTTTATTTCCCTGGTGAAATGGGTGAACGCCGAAGCGGCCACCAAATTGAGCCAGGACATCGGTCTGCCGGACCGGTGAAATAGCTACAGCAAAGCCGCCAGATAAATCACGACCGCTATCCCGATCAGCGCCATCAGCCCCGCGATCAGATAAGCCAGGCCCGTGTCAAAAGCCGTTCGGGTTTCACCCCGGTCGAGTGCGCGAAGGTACCGGTGATACCGCACCGCGGCTGCCACCGAAACAACAATGCCGATGGCAATCAGAGCGATGCCGGCCGGGATGGAAAAGCCGGGTTCCGAAACTTTGACGGCTGACTTTTCGAGCGCCAGTTCGTGCAGAAACAAACCGAAACGGGCAATGACGAATCCAAATCCCATCAGCGCGACTCCCGTCCGCAGCCACGCCAGAAACGTGCGCTCAACCGCCAGATAAGTCCGCGGATCGGCGGGTGAACCGGGAGAATCCTCCTTGTTCATAATAAAAATGTTTCGCGCATTTGCCCTGTTCGAGGTTAAGCCTAGGCCGAACGGATGCCCCCGTCAATCCACCGGCCGCTTTGGTAGTGGTACCTTCCGCAATTTCAAACCGCTCTCACCCCGGCCCTCTCCTCCAGGAGAGGGGGGAAATCGTTCACCGTCCGCTTGAAAACTAGCGCGTGGGATTTGCCGGACGATCCACCACCGCTTTTATCGCCACAGGTGTTTCGGATATTTGCGCTGCAGCTCGGATTTGATGCGCGGGTAATGTTCACGCCAGAAATTGGCGAGGTCCTGCGTGACCTGGATCGGCTTCATGCCCGGAGTCAGGATGTGGACCGTCACCGGCACGCGGCCCAGCGCAATCTTCGGGGTCTGGTGCACGTCGTAGAGTTCCTGGATCCGCAACGCGATGTGCGGCGATTTGCCGTCCTCGTATACCACCCGGGGCGTGCGGCCATTCGGCAGTGTCAATCGTTCCGGCGCGTGTTTGTCCAGCAGCTCGCGTTGCGCTGCCGACAACCATGACATCACCAGCGGTTTCACTTCACGTTCCTTGATGTCTTTGTAACTGACCGCGCCGTGGCAAAGCTGCTCGATGATGTGCTTGCGATCCTGTTCGGTGATGTCCGGCAATTGGAGCTCCGGGCAGTCGCGGCAGAGCAAATGCAACCGGGCCACCCACTGCTCGACGTTGTGGTCCCAATTCGGCAGCGGCAAGCGGCCCGCCAGGATTTCATCGGCCAGTAATCGCGCGGCGGCGTCCGCCGGCGGCGGGTCCACGCGTTTGGCCGACAAGGCCAGCCCGCGAAATCGCACCAGTTCGGCAGCTTGAACACGCCTGGTGGTCGAATCGAACTCGACATGCAAATCAGATTTCATGTCTTCGGGGAAAAATTCCCGCAGCCAATCGAGTTCAACCGCCGTGGCGAGCGAAAGAATGGTGTTTATTTCCCGGCCCTCGACTTCACGGACTTCCGCGACGACCAGGAGCGGGCTGTGTTGTACGACGCTTTCGCGCGCCAGCACGCCACGCCGGTCATGAACCAGTTCACAACGCAACGTGCCCTGGTCCAGCCGCCGCGCCACCCGGTCGCTGAATCCGATGAGAATGCACTTTTGCAACGCCTCATCCTTGATTTCACGCGGCTGAGCATCGAGACCTTCATTTTTGGCAATGCGCAGGAATTGATCGAACAACGGCCCGACTTGCCTGGCGGTAACGGCGTGAATGCCCAGTCGGCGGCAGGCATCCATGCGGAATTGATTTTTCGCGGCATAATTCCACGCCCGCATCAAGATCCAGAAATCAGACGATGCCTTGTCGCCGAACAAATCCTCGCGCACGGACACCACTTCGCAACCGACGTTGCGGAGCAACAAATCACGCCCTTGCGTGAGCGCGGCGACGAGGCAGGCTTGATGAACACAGCCGTATTCCTGCGCCGCCAACAACATGCGCGCATAACGCGGATGTACGGGAAAGGCGAGCATCTTGCGACCAATGGGGGTGATTTGTAGCGCCGACGTCCTTGTCGGCGGGTTCGGCGGGCATCCCTGCCCGCTGTTGGGGGAACTGGCGGCGGAGACGCCACCAAAACCCGCAGGCTGGGAAGCCTGCGCGACAGACTTCAGCGCCCCCAAATCTTCCAATAATTCCTCGGCGTGCGTCAGCGAGATTTCATCCGGCTTCTCCAGCCAGCGAAAACTTCGCAAGTCGTCAACGCCCGAAGCCTTGAGCGTAAGCACGACTTCAGCCAAATCGAGTCGTTTGATTTCCGGCAATTCCTGCGGTGCGCGTTCGTCGTGTTCCGGCCGCGACCAGAGCCTGGCGCAAACACCCGGCGTGGTCCTACCCGCGCGCCCGGCCCGCTGATCAGCATTGGCCTGGCTGATTTTTTCAATCAACAAGGTGTTGAGGCCGCGATTGGCGTCATAACGCGGAATGCGTGCCAGGCCGCTGTCAATCACCAGCCGCACACCGTCAATGGTAATGGAAGTCTCGGCGACGTTCGTGGCCACGACCACCTTGGGCTGATCGTAACGCGCCACGGCAGCGTCCTGGTCACGCGGTGGCAATTCGCCGTGCAGCGGCAGGAGCAGATACTTCTTCGACTCCGGCGTGTTGCGGATGGCTTCGATGGTCTGGCTGATTTCAAAGCCGCCCGGCATGAATACGAGCACATCGCCGTGCTCGCCGGAACGGACGTGATCGGCAAAAGTGTCTGCCGCCAGTTCCCACACCGGCGGCGCGTTCGCGCCTGAACGCCGCGGCAGGTACTCGATCTCAACCGGAAATGTACGGCCCTCGGAAGAAAGGACGGAACAATGGAATTCGGAGGGACGAATCCCTGATTTTCCGATTGGCGAAGTTTGGGGCTCGTGTAACTCGCCTCTCCGAACTTTGGAAAGATATTCCTCCAACACTTTGGCATCCAGCGTGGCGGACATGACGACGATGAGCAGGTCGGGACGCTGCTGTTCCTGAATGTCCAAAGTCCGGGCCAGCGTGATATCGCCGTAAAGGTGGCGCTCGTGAAACTCGTCGAAAATGACGGCCTGCACGCCGGGCAACGCCGGGTCCTGGATCTGTTGCCGGAGCAGGATGCCTTCGGTCTCGAACTTGATGCGGGTGGCGGCGCTGACGCAGTTTTCAAAGCGGACCTGATAACCGACTTCGCGGCCCAGCTCGACGCCAAGTTCCCTGGCCACACGCGACGCGAGCAACCGCGCGGCCAGCCGGCGCGGCTGGAGAATCACCACCTGTCCCTTGCCCAGCAAGCCGTGCTTGAGAAGCATCTGCGGGACCTGGGTGGATTTGCCCGAGCCGGTCGGTGCGGATAAAATCAGCCGCCGGCCGGATTTCAAACGCGAAATGATTTCGGCTTCAATCTCGTAAATGGGTAGGCGGCCATTCATCAACGCGCCCATTTTAGCGTCCGGGGGGGAATGGGAAAAATAAAAGGATCACGGCGTTTTTGGCGCGCTGCCCAGCTTTCCCTGGGCGGTTTCAATCAACTCACGGATGCGCCGGGCATCGGCCCTGGCATGCCCGTGACTGGCCAGCGGATCACTGCCGCCGCTGGACTCGATCAAAATATTCGACCAGATGAGTCCAGTCTTGATGTGCACCGAGGCGACCTTGGTGATGCTGATGCTCATTTCATCGCGGCTGAACCAGGAGCGCTTGTGCCGGATGACCGCCTGGTCCGTCACTTCGATGACGGTGGGAAAAAGAAAATTCCCGTGCGTCCAGCGGCTCGCTTGAAATATCTCCGAAGGCATGGGTAAAATGTGAACCGGCAAAACCGTTTAGGCAACCGCATTTGTGCCAGGAACCGGTTTTGTGCAGCCCGGCAATTGGAGTCACATCATTCCGGCGCCGGGAAAAATCAGGCTGACGGCGCTTCCTTGCCGGCACGGTAATCAATCACCTTGACCTTCTCCAGCGTCACCAGGCCGCCCCCGACCATTTCGTCAAGCACGGGCAGAAAGGTGTTGATCTTTTCCTCGCTATCCACGATTTCGATGACCAGCGGCAGATCCATCGAGAGCCGGAGAATTTTGGCCGTGTGCAGGCGGCTCGCCTTGCCGAATCCCATCGGCCCGCGCAGCACGGTCGCGCCCGCCAGGTGCATTTCCCGCGCCTTGAGCACAATGGCTTCGTAAAGCGGCTGGTGCTGCCAACGGTCGCTTTCGCCGATGAAAATCCGCAATAACATGGCGTCCTGGGGAATTTGCATATCAATTTCCTTTCATTGAACTGAACGTTGCACCGAGCAGGTAGCCCAACCAGACGGCCAGCAGGCACAACACGACCGAAAACAGAATATTGCCGCCGGCGTAAAGCCATTCGCGGTCGCGCAGGAGATTCAACGTTTGCAGGCTGAACGAGGAGAAGGTCGTGTAGCCGCCGCAGATGCCGATCATGAAAAACTGCGTCACGAAGGCGCGCGATGGCGAATCCAATCGCCCTTCCGGCATCGCCAGGGCGGCGATCAGCCCGATGATGAACGAGCCGCTGATGTTGATGAGCATGGTACCCCACGGAAAAGTTTCGCCGAAACTGCGCGATACCATGCCGTTAAGCCAGAAGCGGCCCACGCTGCCGAGCGCGCCGCCGATTGCCACCCAAAGATATGCCATCATAAAACTCCTGCGAATGTGGATTCACTCACAGGAGTCATCAGCACTGAAACAGCCCGCCCGAATACTTTCGGGGTAGCGCGGTTCTTCCATGTTGGAATGGCAAACTCCATTGCCGGAAAACAGTAAAAAGCCAGTCCTAATTGCCCGCAAGCAATTTCTGTCGCCGCAAAATTTCCTTTTGATCGTAGCGGCGGCCTGGCAGAGCGCTGCCCATCCGGAAAATTTAAAAGTGCGGCTTTCGGCCGAAAGCCGCTACGTCCGTTTTGTCGGCTTCATTTTGGCATTTCGCATTTCAACGCTTCGCTTTAGGGTTTGACCTGTCCACCGGACAAAATGAAAACACTGCACACATACCTGGCCCGCCAGGTGCTCGCCGCCTTGTTGCTGGGCATGGCGGTGTTCACCTTTGTGTTGCTGATTGGCGATGGACTCAAGGAAATCCTCCCCTTGCTCATCAGCGGCCAGGTACGGCTCACCGTCGTGCTGAAAGGAGTTGGCCTGTTGATTCCATTTTTCTGGGTTTATGCGTTGCCCATGGGGCTGCTGACGGCCACGTTGCTGGTCTTCGGCCGGTTCAGCGCCGACCAGGAACTCACCGCCGCGCGCGCCAGCGGGATCAGCCTGCTTTCGCTCATCAGCCCGGTTTTGCTGTTGAGCCTGTTTTGCTGCGGCCTCAGCGCGTGGATCAATCTGGATTTGGGGCCACGCTCCCGGGTGGCTTTTAAAGAACTGACGTACCGGGCGCAGGCGGACGTGGCGCAACTTAAACTGCCGGAGCGACAATTCATCCACGACTTTCCCGGCTACATCGTGTACGTGGACAAAAGTCGTCGCGGCGAATTGCAGGACATCATGGTATTTGTGCTGCAACACGAAACCAATGTGACGACCACCATCCGCGCGCCACAAGGACGATACCGGGTGGATGCCCAAAACAAGCAGCTCACGCTGGACTTGTTGAACACTCAAACGGTACAGATAAACCCAGATGGCAGCTCGATAATCCGTTCTTTCAAGGGATGGTCCTCGTATATCTATAAATTTCCGTCCTCGGATAATCGCGCCTACCACGCATCCCTCAGTGACATGACCTTTCTTCAATTACAGGGTGAATTGGACGATATGGAGCGGAAACTCAGCCTGCCGCCGGACCTGGTCGGAACCGCTTCGGACACGCGCCTCGGGCAAACAGACGAAGTGGAGAAACAGCGAGCCGACGCCACGGAACCGATTCGCGCGGAAATGCACCGGCAGGTCGCCTTTTCTTTCGCGTGCTTCAGTTTCACGCTCATCGGCATTCCGCTCGGCATCCGGGTGCACCGGCGTGAGACGAATGTCGGCGTCGCCATTGCGTTGATCCTCGTGCTGGTTTATTACGCCTTCATCATGCTGGGCGAATCACTTTCCGCCCGCCCTGAATTTGCTCCCCACCTGATTTTCTGGCTGCCCAACTTCATCTTCCAAGCCGTCGGCGCCGTCCTGCTCTGGCGCGCCAATCGCGGAATCTAGTACGGAAATACAAGATGAAAATTTGCAGCTACTGCGGTAAGGAGAACGGCGATGCTATGCTTTTTTGTACCGGCTGCGGCACCACCCTCAGTGTTCCGGATGAAACGAACCCGGCTCCAGAGAAACAGTCCAACGTGCTCGGTGCTCGTTCTGCCACGATAATCCTCTTAGTGTTTTTGATTGCACAGATATTCTTTGGAGCCATGTTGGCCATGATTGTCGCTTCGGGGATTCATACCCCAAACCAGCAGTGGGACTCGCAGGTACCAACGGTGATGTTTCTAACGACCGTGTTAGCAGGGGTTGCGATGGTTTATGTCTCGATTGTTATGATTCCAGGACACTTGAAGGATACGCGTCCGAGCGGTGCAGCGTGGATTCTCGGGCGCCCTGCCAATATTGCAAAAGCATTAGTGATTGGTCTGGTTGTTGCAATATTTGCTCACGTCGCAAATAAAGCGATGGGGGCCCACATCTCTCGACATGGTTCAAGCACGCTAGCACGCATTTTTACCGAAAATCCAACTCAAAAGTTGTGGTATATCGGCGGGATACTGCTTGCACCACTGCCGGAAGAACTGCTGTTTAGAGGAATTCTTTATGGTGGATACCAAAAGTCCTTCGGCTCTGTGTGCGCCACCATAACAACGACAGTCATATTTCTATTGTTTCATCTTCCTAAAGTGATTTATTCCCTGCCTTCCATCGCGGGTATCATCGGGCTGGGACTGGTAGCGTTGTGGAGCCGTTTGCACTTCAAGGCAATCGGTCCCGCAGTGGCACTACATTTTGGCTACAACGCTGTATTAGTGATCTTCGCCTTCTCCGAGACATGGCGTTAACAACAGTTAACTTTGAATTGCATACGCCGGAACATTAAAAACTAAGAATTCAAAACTTATAACTTTCGGCGATAAACCTTCCCCACCGCCGCCTGGTCCACCGGCTTGACAACCAGTTCGTCAATGTTCACATGCGGCGGGCGGCTGGCAACCCAGACCAAAATTTCCGCAATGTCTTCCGCGACCAGCGGCTTCGTGCCTTCATACACTTTGTTCGCCCGGTCGACGTCACCCTTGAAACGCACGAGAGAAAATTCCGTTTTCGCCAGGCCGGGATCGACTGACGTGACCCGAATCCCCGTGCCCAGCAATTCAAAGCGCAACGTGCGCGAGATATGCAATTCACCCGCTTTGGCCGCGCCATAAACCGCGCCGCCCTCGTAAGCCTGCCGGCCGGCCACCGAACCGATGTTGATGATGGTCGCCCCGGCATCGTGCGGCATCAACGGCAGCGCCGCGCGCGTCATGCGGAGCAGGCCAAGGACATTTGATTGAATCATCGCCTCCCAATCTGCGTCCTTGCCTCCGGCCACCGTGTCCAGGCCGTGCGCCCCGCCGGCATTGTTGATCAAAACATGCAAACCACCGGTTTCTGGTTTCTGACCTCCGATATTCTGCTGGACCCAGGCAATGAACGTTTCGACGCTGGAGGTTTTACTCACATCCAATTCATGAAACAGCGCCTCCCCTGCCCCGGCCCTCTTCGATTCTGCCGCGACCGGTTTCAATCGGTCAACGCGGCGCGCGCCCAGCAACAGCTTTGCGCCCTCCGCGCCAAACGCCCGCGCCGCCGCCGCACCGAACCCGGACGACGCGCCCGTAATCAAGACCCACTTGTTCTTCAACAAACTCATGCGCGAAATCTTCTTCCGCCACCGGTATTGTGCAAGGTGAAAGTGTTATACGAAATGTCTTCCGCAAAACTTGCATAGCCGCCCATCAAAGTTGTAGCAGCCGACGTGAGGAGGCTCAAAACCAATAATCGTTTTTAAATAAATTTGAGCCTCATTACCTCGGTTGCTACGAAAGAAAACGGTTTGGGACGGGCTGATGGACCGTAGCGGCGTCCCGGCAGAACGCCGCAAAATTCCGAAGACTGAAGAGCACGGCTTTCGGCCGAAAGCCGCTACGCCAGTCTCGATCTCTTATTCCTTGTCAACGTCCTTGTCATCAATTTTTGCGCGTGCAGGTGAGGTGCACATCTTCTAATTTCCCGAACTGACTCCGATGAATACCAAAGCATTGTCCATCCTGTTCGGCTGCCTCCTCCTGCCAACCTGGTTCTCCCGGGCCGGCAATTATACCAACTTCGACGTGGCCATCTATATCCCCGTGGGCGTCGTGCGCAGCTTTGAAAATCCGCAAAAAATGCAGGACGACTGGGACCGCGTCAGTGGTCAGTTGAAGGTGGACAAGGTCTATATCGAGGTGCAGCGCAACCGCGACCTGGCCAGCGATGAATTGTTGGAGCGGGTCAAAAAATTCTTCCTGGACCACGGCGTACGCGTGGCGGGCGGCATGGCGCTGTCTGACGGTGGCTTCGGCCAGTTCAAGTCGTTTTGTTACACCGACCCGCAGGACCGGCAGTTCATCCGGAACGCGGCGGAGCTGGCAGCCCGGCATTTTGACGAAGTGATTCAGGACGATTTCTTTTTCAACAATACCAAGACCGATTCCGAGATCACCGCCAAGGGAACGAACAGTTGGACCCGGTTCCGGCTCGCGTTAATGGACGACGCGGCGGAAAACCTGATCATCAAACCGGCGCGCGCGGTCAATTCCAGGGTCAAACTCATCATCAAATTCCCAAACTGGTACGAGCATTTTCAAGGACTCGGCTACGACCTGGATCGGGAGTCGAAACTGTTTGACGGCATCTATACCGGCACGGAAACGCGCGACCCCGTCATCACCGATCAGCTTCTCCAGCAATACGAAAGCTACGCAATCATTCGGTATTTCGACAACATTCGTCCGGGTGGCAATGGCGGCGGCTGGGTCGACACGTTCAGCACCCGCTACGCCGATCGCTACGCGGAGCAGTTGTGGGACACGCTGTTCGCCAAAGCACCCGAGATCACGCTGTTCAATTGGGCGGCCATGGCCGATTCCGATGCGGTCGAGCCGGGCGATCGTGCGGCGTGGAAAGCCAAGCCGACGGATTTC
>JANWKE010000064.1 GCA_025451535.1 Verrucomicrobiia bacterium | reverse complement strand
TAACCCTTCCGTCGGTGTACTCGTTTTCGCGTGAGCGATGAGGGAGGTTTTTGGGCGAGCATGGCCGTGAGGCCACGCGCAGCCCGCAAGCCGCGTGAGCGGCAAAAACCGACCGAAGTCGGGGATGCGGGCAAGCGCCCAAATCACGACAAAACGCAGGCACAGAAAGGACGGAATGCACTTTGTTACCCCTCCCCATGTGGGGAAGGGTGTGGGGATACCCTAAACCAGGCAGTTTACGAGCCTTGTCCTTGAAAGAAAGTTCGAGTGCAGTCGTAGAGATGCTCCACCAAGCGACTTGTCGAGGATTCGACGAGTAGTGACCACGGTTTTACGCAAGAACCACGGGCTTTTTTGCTGTCGAGGACAAACGAGTTCGAATTTAATAAATACACGATTTAATGATACACTTGATCTTGAATAAACGATTTATTTCATCCAATATTTCTCATGCCTAAGCGGTCACGTAGCGCAAACAAACGAAAAAATCCGGCGGCAGTTGCTCTTGGGAGGCTTGGTGGACTCAAGGGCGGTCCGGCTCGCATGGCTAAACTTTCCGCTAAGCGAAGGTCAGAAATTGCCCGCAATGCTGTTTTGGCTCGATGGAATAAAAGGAAGTGAGGAGCTCAGTGCGATTTTGGCTTAGCGTTTTTTCTCAATGCGCCCTTCTTTGGCTTCGCTGAATTAGGCTTCTTCGTTTTGAAAGCAATTCGCTTCTCAAGAATCTCCACGCGTTGAGCAAGTGAGCGCAGTTTTTGCGTCAATTGACGCAATTCGTTTTCAATCACTTTTGCCGCCGATGCAAGAACCTGGTTCGGGATGCCAGTCACTATTGGAATATCGTGGATATGTTCTTCAGTGAGTCGTCCATTTTCATCCAACCGACGAATTTCGACACCCCGAACACTTTCGCGATGTCTTCCCACGGACCAACCGCGAATTCCGCGCCAGCCTTGCAAAAGCAGCGGAACGAGCCCGATTAGTGATGCAATGGAGCCGGCAATGTAGAGAATTTCAAGCCCCGTCTCGTGCTCAACCATGAGCACCCGTGCGGTGCCATCGGACAACAGATAGCCTTTGCCTTGCAGATCGCCATCAATCGCCTGCCATTGAATGCCAAACTCTTGTTTTAGCACCTGAAGAAGCTCATGGTATTCGGAGTACGAGCCGACGTTCTCCCGGAGTTTCATTGAGACAATCCGATCCGCTTCTACGCCGAGACGCCGGGCCGCATCGTCGAATTTTCTCTTAAAAGCTTCGTTTCGGTGATCCATGATATTCTGTGGCTGATTGAAATTGCGATCAAAACGGCGTCCTCGTGCTTCAAAAGGCAAGGCCTTATTCAAAGCACGGCTAAATTTACTTGACCGCTAAAGTATATTTGTTACAATTAGACACATGAGCGTTTCATCTGATACATTTTTCCTCTACGCCCGCAAATCCACCGATGTTGAGGACAAGCAAATTCTTTCGATTGACGGACAGCTTGCGGAATTGCGCGCGTTTGCGGCGGGCGAACACCTTGCGATTATCGCCGAGTTGATCGAAAAGCGGTCCGCCAAGACTCCTGGCAGGCCGGTTTTCAATGACATGCTGGCACGGATTGAGGCCGGCGAAGCGGTGGGAATCATTGCCTGGCATCCCGACCGGCTGGCGCGCAACTCGGTTGACGGGGGGCGCATTATTTATCTTCTGGACACAGACAAAATCCTATCGCTCAGATTCCCAACGTTCCGCTTTGAACCCGACCCGCAGGGGAAGTTCATGCTCTCGATCATGTTCGGGCAGAGCAAATACTACGTGGATTCGCTGTCGGAAAACACCAAACGGGGTTTGCGCGAAAAAATCCGCCGCGGCGAATATCCCGGCAAGGCTCCGTTCGGCTATTTGAACGACTACCGCACCAAGCGCATCATCGTTGACCGAGAACGTGCGCCTCTCGTCCGCCACGCGTTTGAGCAGTACGCGAGCGGCACAGTGATCTTGGATGACCTGCGGAAGTTTTTCATGGCAAACGGTGTTTGCACCAAAAACGGCAAAATGTTCGGGCGCACGTTCGTCTCCGACTTGCTTTCAAACCCGATTCATTATGGCCACTTTCGCTATGACGGCGAAGTGTACGAGGGAAGTCACGAGTCAATCATTCCCAAGGAATTGTTTGATCGTGTCCAAGCCGTTTTTAACCGCCGCTGGCGATATTCGCCGTCAGAAAAGCAGGCTCCCCAAAAGCCGTATCTCGGCCTCCTTCGCTGTGCCGAGTGCGGCAGTGCCATCACCGGCGAAGTCCAGAAAGGTCACACGTACTACCGTTGCACCAAGAAAGACAAGTCCCGGCCTTGTAAACAGCCTTACATTCGCGAGGAAGCCCTTGACGCGGAAGTCACGGCCTTGTTAAAACCGTTCTCGCTCCGGGCAGATTGGGCGGACAAGATGCTTCTACGAGTTAAGGAGGAAAAGCAGCAAGCAGCCCAATCCGCCCTACAACTGGCGGGACAGAAGCGGAAGGAAATCGATAACGTAAATGCACGCCTACAAAGGCTTCTGGATTCGTTTCTCGACGGTATTGTGGAGAGAAACGAGTATACTTCAGAGAAAGCGAAGTTGATGAGTCAGAAGAGGACTTTGGAGGAGCAAAAAGCCCGCCTCATGGCAGGCCGAGCCGATTGGCTCGAACCGTTCCAAAATTGGATTTTAACCGCTAAAAACGCGGCTAAAATCACTGAATCAGGTTCGCTTCAAGAGAAGCGGGTTCTGGCCTTGAAAATCTTCGGCTCGAACCTTGTCCTCGACAGCAAAAAAGCCCGTGGTTCTTGCGTAAAACCGTGGTCACTACTCGTCGAATCCTCGACAAGTCGCTTGGTGGAGCGGGCGAAGGGAATCGAACCCTCGTGTGAAGCTTGGAAGGCTTCCGTTCTACCATTGAACTACGCCCGCCTCCGTCCTGCTTTCCGATACTGCGGCGCGGCAGACCCGCCATACCGCAGCAAATCTCAACCGGCTTGTCGAGCCGTAGCCTTGAGGCGAAGGCTGACGCGGCAAGCCGCAAGCGCTTGCCGGTGTGCATCAATCATAATTCCCGCGCTTGCATTGTCAACGTCACGCGTGTACCCTCGCCGCGCATGGCAGCGTTGCTTCTTACCGGTGGGCGCGTCGTGGACCCGGCCAACCGCCTCGATGCAAAGGCGGACCTCTTGATTTCCGAAGGTAAAATTGCCGCGGTCGGCGCGGACGCGACCAGCCGGATGCCGCGTGACACCGAGAAAATGGACGTGAGCGGCCTCGTGGTTTGTCCCGGTCTGATTGACCTGCACGTTCATCTGCGCGAGCCGGGCCAGACGGCAAAGGAAACCATTGCCACCGGCACCGCCGCCGCCGCACAGGGCGGCTTTACGTCCGTCGTTTGCATGCCCAACACGTCGCCGGCCGTTGATACGGCAGGCACGGTCGCGCTCATCCGGGAACGGGCCGCCCGGCAGGGCGTCGTCAACGTTTTTGTGGCCGGGGCCATTTCTAAAAACATCGCCGGTGAGGAGCTGGCGTCCATTGGCTCGCTCAAACGCGCCGGCGTGGTGGCCATTACCGACGACGGTCATTGCGTGCAGAACCACGAGCTCATGCGCCGGGCGTGCGAATACGCCAAAATGTTCAACCTGCCGGTGATGGATCATTGCCAGGATTATTCGCTCGTGACCGACGGCGTGATGCATGAGGGTTATTGGAGCACGGCGCTGGGATTGCGCGCCTGGCCGTCGGCGGGCGAGGAAATGATCGTGGCGCGCAATATTCTGCTGGCCCAACTCACGGGCGCGCGGGTTCATTGCCAGCATTTGAGCGCAGCCGGCAGTGTTGCCTTGCTGCGCGAAGCAAAAAAACGCGGCGTGCCGATTTCCGGCGAGGCCTGCGCCCACCACTTCACGCTGACCGATGCGGCGGTGGCCGGCAGCGCAAGGTTCTGGGCCAACGACGGGAAAACTCTGGCCGGATACCAGGATGAACTTCCCGAATGGCCGGCCTACGACACGAATTTCAAAATGAACCCGCCGTTGCGTTCGGCTGGCGACCGGGAGGCGATTCTGGAGGGGCTGGCGGATGGCACCATCGAGATTCTCGGCAGCGATCACGCACCGCATTGCGATTTTGAGAAGCAGGTCGAGTTTGATTACGCACCGTTTGGCATCATCGGATTGGAAACCGAACTCGCGCTGTCACTGATGCAGCTCTATCACACGAAGCGGTTGAGTTTGCCCGAACTCGTGGCCAAATACACCGTGGCGCCCGCACACTTGCTCAACCTGCCCAAGGGCACATTAAGCGTGGGCGTGGACGCGGATGTGACGGTATTCAATCCGGAGGCGGAATGGCTTTTCACTCCGGAGAAATCCGCGAGCAAATCGAAGAACAGCCCGTTCTTCGGTTGGAACCTCAAAGGCAAAGCCGTGGCGACCCTGGTCGGCGGCAAGAAAGTCTGGACGGAAAATTCCGAACTGGTCACGGCGTGAACATTTGCTTCGCACTTGACCGCTTTGCCGATCGTTCTAGCATCCCGGAGCGATTTTGATGATGAAAGCAATCCTGGCCCTCGAAGACGGCTCAATTTTTCATGGACAAGGTTTTGGCGCGCGTGCGTCCTCGGGTGGCGAGGTGTGCTTCAACACGTCGATGACGGGCTATCAGGAAATTCTCACCGACCCGTCCTACAAAGGCCAGATTGTCACGATGACGTATCCCCTCATCGGGAACTATGGTGTCAACGCGGTGGACGTGGAATCGTGGCGGCCACATGTCGCGGGATTTGTCATCCGCGAACTTTCGCCGGTCGTCAGCAACTGGCGGGCGGATTTTTCGCTGGCGGAATATCTGGAGCAGAACGGCATTCCCGGCATCCAGGGCATTGACACGCGGGCACTGACAAAGAAGCTGCGGGTGCGTGGCGCCATGAACGGATTTATTTCCACGGAGGAAATTTCGGACGGGGATGCCTTGCAACGCGCAAAGCAGTTTGTTTTCGTCGGCGTGGATTATGTCAGGGAGGTTACGCACCGGAAGGCGTTTCACTGGGATGAGAAGGATGAGCAAAGTGCGAATTTCAAACTGGCTTCCGGCAACACGCAAATGGAACCCCGCAATCAGCGCGACCCGCTGCCGCCCGCGGAAATTCCGATTGTCGCCTTCGATTATGGCCTGAAATACAACATCTTGCGTCGATTGCGGCAGCATGGCTTTGGTGTTGAGGTATTGCCGGCAACGGCCACGGCAGCAGAGGCGCTCGCACGTAAGCCGGCGGGCATTTTTCTGTCCAATGGCCCGGGCGATCCGGCGGCGCTGGATTACATTGTGCGCGAGGTGAAAACGCTGGTGGACAGCGGCGTTCCGATTTTTGGGATTTGTCTCGGTCACCAGGTCCTCGGGCAGGCGTTTGGCGGTAAGACCTTCAAATTGAAGTTCGGCCATCGGGGCGCGAACCAGCCGGTCAAGGATTTGGAATCCGGCAAGGTCGAAATCACTTCGCAGAACCACGGTTTTGCCGTGGACCCGAAAAGTTTGCCGAAGGCAATTTCGGTGGATCGGATCAATCTGAACGACCAGACCATTGAGGGCATGCGGCACAAGACCAAGCCGGTTTTTTGCGTGCAATATCACCCCGAGGCCTCGCCCGGTCCGCATGATTCAACGCCGCTATTTGCGGAATTTCGCGCCCTAATTGAAAAACGCGGCTAGAATTTGAACCAATGACTTAGAGATTTCCGTTTGACTTGATGCGGGTACCAATCATAATTAAATCCATCTAAGCTATGGCGAAACTTGTTATCCTGAGTCAAGGCATGAACGGTCGCGTTCATGAATTGAAGGCGGACAAAACGACCATCGGCCGCGTCGAGGATAACACGTTTCAAATCGCCGAACCGTCTGTTTCCAGTCATCATTGCGAAGTACTGTTGCGCGGCAACGAGGTGGTCATCAAGGACTTGAATTCCACCAATGGCACGTTCATCAACGAGGAAAAAATCACTGAAAGCGTGTTGAAACCGGGCCAGACGCTCCGTCTGGGCCAGATTGAATTGCGACTGGAAAACGGCGCTCCGGTCCCCCCGGCTGCTCCTCCGGCGGCATCCGGCTCCGCCGCATCGGCGGCTCCCGCCCCGGCCAAGAAACCGGAGTCGGTCACACGGACTGCAACCCGCGGAGTCAGCTTGAGCGAGCTGGAAAGCGGCGGTCGTCCGCTCGGGTTTGACACCACCGCTGCCTTTACCAAAAAACGCAACAAAGTCGGCACCTATTTTTGGATTGGGGCCGTGGTGGTCGCCCTCATCATTATCGTTTTGCTCATTTACGCGCTTTCGTTGGCCAATTCGCACAATCATTGACCAGCGTTCACCGATAAGCCGTAAAGCCGTGACCGTGAAACCGCGCCTTTCCCTTCTGGCATTCGGCTTTCAACTTCTATATTTTGCGGCGCATGTTCGAAACGGTTAAAACAGAAATCACGACTGCCACCGGGAAACTGACGCATCTACGGAGGTTTCTTTGACGTACCCGCCACCCAAAAGCGGCTGGGCGAACTTAATGCGCTCATGGCCGCGGATAACTTCTGGAACAACCGCGAAAAGGCGCAGACGCTGATTGACGAGGCCAACTCTCTCCGCAACAAAATCGAGCCGCTGCTCCAGGCGGAAAAACAACTGGACGATTTCGGCATCATGCTCGAACTGGGCGAGGCTGAACCCGCCGACGCGCAATTGCAGGTCCAGCAGGAATTGGAGCGCGATGTCGCCAAATTTCTCAAGGACCTCGAGGCACTGGAATTGAAGGTTTTTCTCAACGGACCGCACGACCGGAAGAATTGTATCCTGAGCATCAACGCCGGCGCGGGCGGCACCGAGGCGCAGGATTGGGCGGAAATGCTGTCGCGCATGTACCAGCGCTGGGCGGAATCGCGCGGCTGGGAGGTCGAAGTCACCGACGCGCTGCCCGGTGAAGGTGCTGGCCTCAAAAGCGTCACGATGTTGATTCAAGGCGAAAACGCCTACGGCTTTGCCAAGGCCGAACGCGGCGTGCACCGGCTCGTGCGGATCTCGCCGTTCGACGCGAACAAGCGCCGCCATACCAGCTTCGCCAGCGTCGACGTGATTGCTGAAATCGAGGAAAGCGATTCGGAAATTGTGATCCCGCCGAACGAATTTCAAATTGACACCTTCCGTTCCGGCGGCAAGGGCGGTCAGAACGTGAACAAGGTCGAAACCGCCGTGCGCATCACGCATATCCCGACCGGTCTGGTGGTCGCGTCGCAAACCCAGCGGTCACAGCACCAGAACCGCGCCACGGCGATGCGGCTTTTGCTGTCGCGAATTTTTGCCCAACGACAGGATGAGCAGAAGGCCGAGATGGAACGGTTTTACGGCGAGAAAGGCAGCATCTCATGGGGCAACCAGATTCGCAGCTATGTCTTCCAGCCGTACCGCATGGTGAAGGATTTGCGCACCGGTGTCGAAACCAGCAACGTACAGGGCGTGATGGATGGCGACCTTGATGCGTTTGTGAACGGCTGGCTCCGTGCCGGCTGCCCGACCAAACGGATGCAGGGTGTGAAAGATGAAGATGAGTAAGCAATCAGTAGATTGTAGTTAGTAGTGAACGTCGGCCTACTGACTCCTGATTGCTGACGGTTAACCAGTGAATATTCTCGACCAAATTGTTGAAGAAAAGAAACGCGAAATCGCGAAGCTGCCGGCACGGCTCATCGCCGCCGGTGATTTGCGCGACGCGATGCTCGAGCACGGCGAACGGCGTGATTTTCTCGCCGCTTTGCGCCAGCCGCGTCAGGGTGACATCGCTCTGATTGCCGAAGTCAAAAAAGCGTCGCCTTCGGCGGGAGTGATTTGCCGGGACTTCGACCCGGTGCGCATTGCGCGGGAATACGAAGCCGCGGGTGCCAGCTGCCTTTCGGTTTTGACCGATGAGAAATTCTTTCAAGGTTCGCTCGATCATCTCCGGCAGACGCGAGCGGCGGTGAAATTGCCGTTGCTGCGCAAGGATTTCATCATTGATGAGCGGCAAATCCTCGAAGCCATCGAATGGGGCGCGGATGCCATCCTGCTCATCGTCGCCATTTTGAGCGACGGGCAGCTTGCTAAATTTCATTCGCTGGCGACGGAAGCCGGCTTGGCGGTTCTGGTAGAGGTTCATGACGAGGCGGAATTGGAGCGCGCGCTGAAAATTTCACCCGCGCTCATCGGCGTGAACAATCGCAACTTGAAAACGTTCAAGGTGGATTTGGCGACCACCGAGAAATTGGCGGCAAAACTTTTCTCGTCATCGGTCACCCGTTACTCGTCACTCCTGGTCGCCGAGAGCGGCATTCACCATCGCACGGACGTGGAACGATTAAAGAAATGCGGCGCGAATGCGATTCTGGTCGGTGAATCCCTGATGCGCGGCGGGGATATGCAAAAGAAAATCCTCGAATTAATCGGCTGATTCCGGGTGACGAGTTATACGAGTCCCTGACTTTTCCCCCCAATTTGGGCCTCATGTAACCCGGCCCTCCGAAAATTATCTCGGATTCCCCGCCAACTGCTTCGCCAACCGTATTGCGGCAATCATGCTTGAAGGATTTGCAATTCCCTTCCCGGCGATATCGTAGGCCGTGCCGTGGTCGGGCGAGGTGCGGATGAACGGCAGGCCGAGCGTCCAGTTGATGCCGGTATCGAAGGCGACGGCTTTCAGCGGCGCGAGCCCCTGGTCGTGATACATCGCCACGACCGCGTCAAAATCGCCGCGCAGCGCGTAATAAAAAACCGTGTCACCACTCAAGGGACCGACGACATCCAGTCCGCGTTTTTGCGCGGCGAGGACGGTCGGGGTGATGGTTTTGATTTCTTCATCACCGAATTCGCCGCCTTCGCCCGCGTGCGGATTCAGGCCGCAAACGGCAACTTTTGCGCGCGGCAGCCCCAGGTCGCGACAGGCTTGCGCCGCCAGTTCGATGGCGAGCATGACTTTTTCCGGCGTGATTTTCCGGGAAACCGATTTGATCGAGGTATGAATGGTCACGAGCGCCACGCGCAGCCAGCGTTCCTGTTCGTCATGGCCAAGCAGCATCATGGCGTAACGTTTGGTTTTGACGGCCTTCGCAAATAATTCCGTCTGGCCGACGAAACTGTGCCCGGCACGGATGATGGCTTCCTTATTGACGGGCGCGGTGACCACGGCGTCGAGTTCATGGCGGAGACAACGTTTTGCGCCGTCCTTCAAGGCGGCCACAGCAGCGTTCGCGGCGGCGGGTGAACCGGCCGGCAGATTTTCCAGCAATGGTTCAGCGAATGGCCTGGTCGTAAAAAATTTCCCGGCGACACCATAACTGGAAAATTTTTCCAGCGGAAGTTTGGTTCCCAATTTTTCGTTCAGTCGCTGAAGGTGTCCTTCATCGCCAATCAACAAATACCGGGTATCAGGATTGGCTGCTTCGGCGGCGAGGGCTTTAAGCGTGACCTCGGGGCCGATGCCGGTGACATCGCCCAACGTAATGCCGATCCAGTTCTTCATCTGGCCAGGTGAGGCACGACGCGTGAAACGTGGATTCACGTTTCATGCTGCTCGATTCAGAAATAGCGAATGAAGGTTTTTTTCTTCAGGCCGCCGATCCACTGTTTTTCGAGGCGCGACTGTTCCTGAGTGCGAAGGGTCGCTTCAATGTCGTCACGGACTTCGCTGAGCGGCCGGACGTGCGCGGGGCGTCTTTGCTCCACGAGCATCAGGTAACAGGCCTGTGACGTTTCAATGATACCGCTCATCTGGCCCGGTTGGAGCGAAAACGCCACGTCGGCGAGTTCCTTGCGGAGCACGGAGCGTTCGACCCAACCCCAATCGCCACTCTGTTGGCGCTGCGAGCCTTCGGAATACACGGAAGCCATCTGGGCGAAGGAAGCACCTTGTTTGATTTGGGTCAGGATTTCCTCGGCCATGCGGTGTGGGGATTGGTCGTCGCTGGAACTTTTGTTAAGCACGATCATCCGGAGTTTGATCTGGTCCCCAATCTTGAAATCATCCTGATGTGCGAGGTAATAGTTTTCAATTTTATAAGGCGAGATCACAATTTCCTGGGAAACGTTTTTGGAACGCATCGCCGTAATAATGTATTGATCGCGGACATTCTTGCGAAATTGCTCAAAGGTCATGCCCTGGGCCTGCAAGGTTTTCATGAGGGTGATGCGGTCGCCATAGCGTTGGCGGATGCTGTCCTGGACGAGTTGATCCACATAGCTGTCAGGAAGTTTGTAACCCTCGACGTCGAAATCATGAAGGATCAACTGGCGTTCAATCAATTGTTCCAGACCGTCGTTGAACACGTCCGAGGCTTTTTGCTCCAGACTGCCCGGGACATCGCCCTGGTTGGCGTAGTCCTGTCGCAGGGCGTCAATCGCCGGCGCGACATAGTCCGCGACCTGCTCACGGGTGATGACCGAATTATTGACGATGGCGAGGATGCCATCCGCCAGTTCCGCCCGCAACGGCAGGCCGGAGCAAAAGATCATCAACCAGACTGGAATGAAACGACCGAATTTCACCAAATTATTTCACATACTAACAAGCGCCCACCGCGGGTCAAGCACCGCTTCGTTCGCCGTTCAGGGTCCGAGCTGATTCAGCCAGTACATCAATGTGGCCAGCATGATCGCCACGCCCAATCCAATGATAATTGAGCAGGTCAGGATGAGTTTTTGCTTGCGGCGATGGCCACGCCCGCCCATGCCCGGCAGCAGATAGGATCGTTTGCGCTCTTTATCGCCCAAAACAAACATGCCACCCTAATTTCTAACATGCTCGTGGCCATGATTCAAGTTTCAGACCCTCTCCCGGGCGAAAAGGACGGCCACCCGCATTTCACAATGTGGACGGCCGCAAGCTGTTCCCAAATGAACGTATTTCGTGTCTGATGCGGATAGATCACCGCCAATGACCGTCAACCCACACGTAGCCATGGTGCCGCCGGCCCCAATGACCTTCAACCCACACGGCATTCGGATGCGGGCGCGCCGCCCAGTGTCCGCCGACCCAGACCCAGTGATCGCGCCAGGCCCAGCAGCCGGGAACCCAGAACCAGACATTCACGGGACCGGGACAGGCAGGAACCACTTCAACCTGTGGCGGTGGCGGTGCAGTACCCACCACCACTTCGCCCGCGGGGGCGACTGCCACTGCCCGGGGTTGGCGATAAACCACACAGCCGGCCACCAGGGGCAGGCTTACGGCGATCAAAAGGGCTTTGATGAAAAACCGTCTTTTCATATCACCCTTCCAGACGACGGTGGGGTCACCTTTGTTACAAAGCAGGGCCGCCCCTTCCACCGTCAGGTTCTTTTTCCTTTCGCAGCCATATGGTTATTGCACTTCCGCCTGCCGGACCGGCGCGTGCTTCACCCGTCGGAAGAGGAAAATCAGCGGGATGCAGCACAACACCAGCACGCCAAATATCCGGAAATTGTCCACAAACGCCCAGAGGTGCGCCTGCGAGTTGAGCAGTCCGTAAACCGCGGCGTAAGCCTGATGCGTGGCCGTCACGGGATCGGATTGCTGCGCCAAGGCGTGCTGTGCGGCGGCGAGCCGGGTCGTGAACACCGGGTCGGTCGGCGTCAGGTGCCCGACCATGAGTGCCTGATGCACTTGCGCCCGGCGGGCAATCATCGTGGTGACGAACGCGATACCGACGCTGCCGCCGAGGTTGAGCATGAGGTTGTAAAGGCCGGTGCCGCTGCCAATGTCGCGCTGGCGCAACTGGCTCATCGTCGCCGTCGTCAGCGGCACAAAAATGAAGCTGATGGCGACGCCGTTCAGCATCGTCGGGACAACAATGCTGGCCATGCTTACCTGCAAATTGATCTGGCTCAACTGAAAGACCGACAGGCTCAACAACGAGAAGCCGATGAACAACATGGTCCGCAACCGGATTTTCCCAACGAGCCGTCCGACGAAAAAGGTCGTCACAAATGCGGCCGCGCCGCGCGGACTCAACGCCAGGCCGCTTTGCAGCGCCGGATAGCCCATCAGCGTCTGTAAAAACAACGGCAACTCCGCCGTCGTCCCGTAAAGAATCAATCCCACGACCGTCATCAACATCAGACCGGTGCGGAAATTCCCGCTGGCCAGGATCCGCAGGTTCACCAGCGGGTGTTCGACGCGGAATTCCCAAATGACAAATGCAACGAAGGCGGCGACGGACACCACCGTGAACCAGCGAATCCATTCCGCCCCGAACCAATCTGCCTCCTGGCCCTTGTCCAGCACGATTTGCAGCGTCGCCAGCCACAGCGCCAGCAGACCGAACCCGACGAAATCAATCGCCGCCTTGAGGTTGCGCTTGATGTAAGGCGGGTCCTCAACCAGCCAGGCGGCGAGGAACATCGCCAGGATGCCGACCGGCAGGTTGATGTAAAAAATCCAGCGCCAGGAATAATTATCAGTGATCCAGCCACCCAGCGTCGGCCCGATAATGGGCGCCACGACGACGGCCTGGGCGAACGTGGCCATGGCGATGCCGCGCTTTTGTGGCGGGAAACTTTCCAGCATTACCGCCTGGGCGATGGGCACCATCGCCCCACCGCCCGCGCCCTGCAAAACCCGCGCCGCAATGAGCATCGGCAAATTGGCGGCCGCGCCGCACAACGCCGACGAGAACGTGAACATTCCGATACAGGCGATGAAAACCCGTTTCCGGCCGAAATGATTACCCAGCCAGCCGGTCATCGGCAGGATGATGGCGTTCGAGACGAGGTAGCTCGTCAACACCCACGTCGCCTCGTCCGGGGTCGAGGAGAGGCTGCCGGCGATGTGCGGCAGGGCGATGTTGGCGATGGAGGTGTCCAGCACCTGCATGAACGTCGCCAGCATCACGCCCAGGGCGACCAGCCACGGGCTGTGCCGCGGATGCCATTCCTGATGAAGTGAACTGTCGGGCATTGCGAGAACGATTTGACGGCCGGCGCCGGGGATCTATTTCGATTTCCGCTGCACCACGGATTGAAAGATGAATCTCGCCGTGACCGCCAGCGCCAGCGCCAGCAGGGCAATCGCCCAATCGGGAATTTCAAAACGGCTGACCCGCACGCTTGGCGTAACGGACAACCCCGGCCCGATGGTGTGGCCGGCCGGCAACGCGTCGTCGAACAGGATTTTCACCGGCACGCGCTGGACGACCTTCACGAAATTGCCTGTGGCGTTTTCCGGCGGCAGCAGGCTGAAGGCCGCGCCGCTGCCGGCCTGCACGCTATCCACGTGCCCGCGAAAGGTTCGACCTCCCAGTGCGTCAATTTCCACGCTCGCGGGCTGGCCGGGTTTCATCTGCTTCAACTGCGACTCCTTGAAATTGGCAACCACCCAGACATTCGTCGGCACGACGGACATAAGTTGCTCGCCAACCTGAACGTAATCACCCGCCTCGACCATCTTGCGTGTGACGCGGCCGTCGCAGGGGGCAAAAAGCTTCGTGTAGGACAAATCCAGTTGCGCCGACGCCACGTTGGTCTGCGCCTCCTGCCATTGGGACCGGGCAAGATCAATCTCCGCCTCCGCCGCGGCCAGTTGCGTTCTGGCTTCGTCCACTTTTGAAGTTTCGGACATCGCATTTTCCTGCGCTGCCTTCAAATTGGCATCCGTTTGCGCGGCGGCGGCCTGGGCGGCGTCAAATTCCTGTTGCGAAATGGTGTTTTCCGCCCGCAATTCCTTCATCCGCTCGAAATCTGCCGCGGCGCGTTTGGCGGTCGCGGCGTCCGCATCGGCGTCGGCCTGCGCCTTACGCGCATCGGCCTCGGCGGTGGCTACTTTTTTGTGCATCAAGTCATCCACCGCCAGCACGGTTTTGACATTGGCGTCCTGCGAAGCCGCCGCCGCCTGCTTCTGCGCGACCGTGATGGCGTAAGTGGACGGATCAATTTCGACGAGCAGTTCGTTCGAGCGGACCATCTCGTT
>JANWKE010000063.1 GCA_025451535.1 Verrucomicrobiia bacterium | reverse complement strand
TCCGGCCATATAAGCGTCCGACTGGCCCGAATTTGGCGTGGCCGCCAGCTGCGTCGGCGAAAATGTCGCCTGATAGCTGAACCCCGACAACGTTTGGCCTGGCTGGATGTAGTACGTGGACGAGGTGGCGGCATATTCGATCGAATTAGCTACAATGCTCGCTGTCCAACCGACTGGTGCCGAGGCGCTGGTGGGCGTTCCCGGCAAGAAGAATTGGAAGGGAATCCACGCATACCAGACGCTCCCAATCGGGCCGGAGGCGCCTGCACCGTCACTAAACGTCAGGCTGTAACTGAAAGGCCCGCTCCCGGAGCCGACAATCGTGCCGGAGGGGATATCACCCTGAGCAAAGGCGGCAGATGCGGTTCCCAAGGCGGCCAAAAGGGTCATCCACAGTTTGTTGGAAATCAATTTAGACGTCGTTTTCATGGCTTTTATTATAGTTTAACTCTCGGGTTTTGATTCAAAATATCCCCGCTTCTTTTAAGAGGGAAATATTGGCAAAATGTTCCAATGTTTTTTAACCCTGCTGCCTGCGCTCCCTTTCTACTGGCGAAGAATAACGTGAAAGGCCTGATTATGTCAAGGTAAATTGCGGTTGCAATTCCTTAAGCCGGTGGTATCTGTGGCACATGTGCAAGGCCACCTCGTTGCCAGGCAGCCGCTTTTCCCTGCGGCTCGCGTTGAGCCGTATCCTTAACCGCAAGTTGAACCGGAAATTCCCATGAAACCCCCACAGCATCTCCCGGATGGGCTGAACCGCCGTCAATTCCTTAAAACCTCCACCGCCCTGGCTGGCACCGTGCTGCTCTCGCCGTGGGTGCTGGCTGAAACCGGTGTCGCCGCCAATCCGACGGTGGTGCGCACGGCGACCGACCAGGTGACGCTGGGCAAAACCGGCATCAAGCTGAGCCGGCTGGGATTCGGCACCGGCAGCGATAACGGTTACATCCAAACCGCCGAGGGCAAGAACGCCTTCGTCAATCTTATCCATTACGCCTACGACCGTGGCATCACCTATATTGACACCGCCGAATCTTACCAGACGTTTGGTTTGATTGCCGATGCCATCAAGGGGCTGCCGCGGGAAAAACTTTTCATCCAATCCAAGGTGGATGGCCGGCCGGCCGACGTGCTGGCCGTGATCGATCAACACCGCAAAACGTTCAACACCGATTATGTTGACAGCCTGCTGGTTCATTGCATGACGAGCGGCCAGTGGACCGACAACTGGAAGCGGGTCATGGACGCCTTCAGCGAGGCCCAGCAACGGAAATGGATCCGGGCCAAGGGCGTTTCCTGCCACAGCCTGCCGGCCTTGCGCGCCGCCGTCGCTTCGGATTGGACCGAGGTGCATCTGGTGCGGGTGAATCCGCAGGGCGCTTACACCGACGGCGATACCGGTTCCTGGGGCAGCCGCCGTCATGACATCGCCCCGGTGATGCAGCAGATCAAAACCATGCATGCGAAGGGCCGCGGTGTGATTGGCATGAAAATCTGCGGCAACGGCACCTTTACCAGTCCGGCCGACCGCGACAAATCCATTCGCTTTGCCATGTCGCAACCGGAAATTGACGCCGTGGTCATCGGCTTCAAGAACCGGCAGGAAATCGACGAAGCCATTGAACGGATTAACCGCGCGTTGAAGGAGGTTTGAGGGCGTGAACCGGCGGAAGCTCGCGTTACGGGGTCCCGAATCGGTCTTGATTCATCGCTTGACGGGATTGCCTTTCTCTCCGATGCTCCCCAGCCTTTAAAACCGTACAAGCTAAAACCAAATGAAATTCTATCTCGTTTCCGCTCTCGCCCTCGGATTGCTCGCCAGTTCCGCGCCGGCACAGGACAAACCTGACCTGACCAACCCCAGGCTGAAAACCAGCTACGCCATCGGCGTTAACATCGGTTCCGGACTCAAGGCCCAGGAGTTGGACCTGGATGCCAAAGCGCTGGCCGCGGGCGTTGCCGATGGTCTGGGTGGCAAGCCGGCGCTGACGCAGGAACAAGTACGCGACACGCTGACAAAGCTCAAGCAGGACATCCAGGCCAAGGAGGCCGCCGAGACAGCCAAATATTCCGACGGCGCAAAAAACCTCAAGGATGGTGAGGCTTTCCTCGCGGCGAACAAAACCAGGGAAGGCGTCAAGGTTCATTCAGTGACCTTGCCGGACGGCACGACGGCGGAGTTTCAATACAAAATTCTCAAGTCCGGCACCGGTGACTCGCCCAGGAAAACCGACACGGTCACGGTGAACTATACCGGCACGCTGATTGACGGAACGGTTTTTGACAGCTCCGTGCAACGCGGTGAGCCGGCCACCTTCCCCCTCAACGGCGTGATTCCCGGCTGGACGGCAGCGCTACAGCAGATGAAAGTGGGTGACAAATGGCAGTTGTTCCTTCCCCCGCAACTGGCTTACGGTGATCAAAGCCCCGGCGCCAAAATTGGGCCGAACAGCACATTGATCTTCGAGGTGGAATTGCTGGGTATCCAAAAATAGACGGAGGTTATGATTTGGGCAGCGATGAAACTCTGCCTCCCATGAAAAGGCGAACGGAAAACCGTTCGTCTTTTCAATGTCTGCCAAAATATTTTCAATTCATTATCCAGGCGCAAATCTGCGATGATCCCTGGGTATGAACGAGGACACCCAACGTGACCGGCCCAGGTTTCGCGATCGACTCAGGCGCTGGCTGCTGCTCTGTGCCGGACTCTATCTTCTGATGTGTACCGCTTGCGCAACGTTTCAGCGACGGCTGATTTATTATCCTTCCGTCTTCACCTCCGCCCAGGTGGACCAAATGGCGCAAGCAGCGGGGCTCGAACGCTGGACGAATTCGGCCGGTGACTTTATCGGGTTAAAACGCCCGTCTCCGAAACTACCGGCGGCCGGATCGGTCCTGATTCTGTATGGCAACGGCAGCACGGCAGTTGGCTCGGGCCATTATGCCGACGCAATTCAAGCTGAGGCGGCGTTCGACGTTTTTATCCTGGAATATCCCGGCTACGAGGATCGTCCCGGTTCGCCCAGCCAAAGGAGTCTTTTTATGGCTGCAGACGAGGCATTTCAAAAGCTTCCCGCCCATCAGCCCGTCTATCTGGTCGGTGAATCGCTCGGCACGGGTGTCGCCTCGTTTCTGGCCGGAACTTATTCCAACAAAATTGCAGGCGTCATTCTCATCTCGCCTTTCAACAGTTTGACCGATGTCGCGCAGAGCCATTTCCCGGTGTTGCCGGTCCGGTTGTTCCTCGCGGACCGTTTTCCGTCGGAAAAATATCTCCGCCCTTATCGCGGCAAACTCGGAGTTACAGTTGACGGCCAGGACACCGTCGTCCCGAAAAAATTCGGTCTTCGCCTTTTCAACGGTTACGCCGGGCCCAAAAAGCTCTGGGAATTTCCGGACGGCGGGCACTGCCAGATCCCGGAGCCACCGTCGGAATTCTGGCGGGAGGCCATCCAATTCTGGCAGGGCGATTCTTCCCGCTGAACTACGAACGGGAAACCGCTTACAATTCCCGCAGCGCCGACGCGATGGGCAGCCGTGCGGCGCGGATCGCCGGGAACAGGCCGCCAATCAAACCAATGACCGCCGACCAGATGATTCCCTGCATCAGCAATTGGGGTGTGACCTTGAAAGCGAACGTAATCTGGCTGAAACTTTGAAAATTCATGGTCGAGGTATGAAAGTTATTGAAGGCGAGATAGGCCAGCCCGCCGCCGATAGCGCCTCCGACCAGTGCCAGCAACAGGGATTCCAGCATGAGCGAGACCACCACCGCGCCGCCGCCAAAGCCGAGCGCCCGCAGCGTGGCGATCTCTCTCGTCCGCGCCGTCACGGCACTGTACATCGTGTTCAGTGCGCCAAATATCGCGCCCAACGCCATTAAAAAGGCGATCGCATAACCAAGTACCGTAATCAGCAGCGTGAGCCTCTCGGATTGTTTGGCATAATAATCAGATTGCCGGATGACCTGCACGTTGAGCTGTGGATTGGACGTCAGCGCATCCTTGAATTCCTGAAACGCCCCCGGCGAATTCAATTTGACCGAGACGGACTGGAACGAATTGCCGCGATTGTAGGCGTCCTGTAGGATCTTCGCGTCGGTCCAGATTTCGGATTCCGCCGCGCCGCCTTCGGCGGAAAAAATTCCCACCACCGGCCATTGATAACGGCCCACTTTGATGGTTGAACCGACGTCCAGTCCGGCAAATTCCTGGGCCGCGCCGCGCCCCACTATGACTTCGTTCTTGCCCCATGCGAACATCCGGCCCTGGATGATTTTCAGGTTGTCGCGCACCAGCAACGCAGCGGGCTCCACCCCGCGCAACGGCACGTTGGCGTCGGTGCCGGTGGACCGCTTGGGCAAATCAATGATGACGAACAGTTCCGCGGACGCGAGCGGACCCCGGGCGGCACGCGCTATGCCCGGCGCGTCGGCAATGATGCGGGTTTCATCCTCTCCCAGGCCGCTGACCATTTCGCTGTCGGCGCCACTACGCATCACGATCGCGCCGTCGGGCGAGCCGGAAATTTTCATCACCTGGCGGAAACCCACCGCAATGGACAACACGAACACGAGTACCGCCACCACGCCGGCGATGCCAATGACCGTGGCTGTCACCGCGCCGCACCGTCGCGGCAGGCTCAGCAACCCGAACTTCGTGATCGAGCCGATTTGCGAAAACCAGTTGAGGGGGCCGGACATAATCAAGATGAGAATTCGCGCAAAACTATTTGCGTATTGAGTTCCTGAACCGGCAGGAAACATTCAACATTCAACGCCCAACGTGCAACATTCAAATGTGCGCGGATCCGACCTTCATTGAAGGTTCGGCGTTGAATGTCGAATGTTCGGTGTTGGTCGATCATTTTCTTCTTCACATTCTCCGCAGGGCGTCTGCCACACGCAGGCGCATGGCCTGGAGCGCCGGGAAAATACCCGTCACCAGGCCCAGCGCGATGCTGAGGCCGAAGCCGGTGAACAACGCGCGCGTAGGCAGAAAGAACATTGGCAACAATCCTGCCAATGGCTGTGCGATGGCGGGCGTAATGGCCAGCGCCAGTCCCAGACCCACCATCCCGCCGAGGACGGTGAGCAGGCATGATTCGGCCAGTACGAGAGTTACTACCCGCGCGTTGGTAAATCCGATGGCCTTGAGCACGCCCAGCTCGCCGGTCCGTTCGCGTACCGCCTGCGCCATGGTGTTGCCCGTCACCAGCAGGATGGTGAAAAACACCATCCCCAGGATGGAGGAGACGATCAACACGATATTGCCCAGTTGGGCCGCCCAGCCTTGAATAAATGCGCCTTCCGGCTCCGTCTTGGTCTCCGCCGGTGAATTCTCAAATTCCGCGTCCACCCGTTTGGCCACTTCCGCCGCCTGCGACGGGTCCTTGATCCGGATGGTGTACCAGCCGACCTGTCCCTTGCCAAACTGTCGCGCTTCGTCGAAGTAATCATAGCGAAAGAACAGTGGCGTGGTGTCGGTGCCTTTGTCCCTTCCGTCGTAAATGCCCACAATGTCAAACGTCCAGGTCAGGTTCCCGTTCGCCTGCGACCAAATGGTGGATCGAATCGGCACCTTGTCGCCGATTTTCCAGCCGAACCGCTCCGCTGTCCGGCGGCCGACAATGGCGCCCGTTCGCGTGGCCAGCCAGGTCTTCTCTTCGTCCGGCGGCAGAATGATTTCCGGGTGGATCTTCAGGAATTTCTCCGGCTCGACCGGATTCTGCATGAAGAAATTTTTCGGGTCCTGGTAAATGCCGCCGAACCAGGTCTGGAACGTGGAGAAATCCACGCCGGGGATCCGGTCCATGCGCGCCTCGTAACTCACCGGCAGCAGATTGATGATGGAAACCTTTTCGCGGACGACCAGCCGGTCCGCACCCGCCAGCGCCACGCCCCCGACCAGCGCCTGCTGGATGGCCGACAGGAAACCGAACAGGATGAATGCCACAATGATCGAAAGCAGCGTCAACGAGGTGCGAAGTTTTTTCCGCCGCAAATTGCACCAGATGAGATGAAGGAATTTCATAACGCAGGGAAAAACCGGAGTATTGGAGTAGTGGAGTAATGAGGCAGCGAGCTCAAGCGTTTCGCCTCAACACTCCAACGCTCCAGTACTCCATTGCCGCATTCTTTGATCATTTCACCTCTCCATTGCTCAGCTGCCCTTTGTCGAGATGCAGCGTGCGGGCCGCGCGTGCCGAGGCGTGCGGGTCGTGCGTGACCATGATGATGGTTTTGCCGTGCTCGCGGTTCAACGATTGCAACAAGTTCAGAATTTCATCGCCGGCTTTGCGGTCCAGGTCGCCCGTCGGCTCGTCGCACAACAGCAACGTCGGGTCGGTGACAATGCCGCGGGCGATGCCGACGCGCTGTTGTTCGCCGCCCGAAAGCGTGCGCGGATAATGCTTCGCGCGGTGCGACAGCCCGACGACGGCCAGCGCCGTTTCCACGTGTTTCTGCCGTTCGGCCCGGGACAGGTGCGTCAGCAACAGCGGCAGTTCCACGTTCCGCTCCGCCGTCAGCACCGGCATGAGGTTGTAAAGCTGGAAGACAAAGCCGATGTGCCGCGCGCGCCACGCCGCCAGGGCGCGGTCGGACAATTGATCGAGCCGTTCGCCAGCGACCGTGAGCGCGCCGTTCGTCGGGCGGTCCAGGCCGCCGATCAAATTCAGGAGCGTGGTCTTGCCGGAGCCCGACGGCCCCATCAGCGCCAGAAATTCACCTGCCGGAACCTGCAAATTCAGGTCCGCCAGCACGTGAATGTCTTCCGAACCGCGATGGAAAACCTTTCCGACGCGCTCGACCTGCACCAGCGTGCCATTGTTTGATTTGCTCTCACTCATAGCAACCTCCCAAATACCTTGGTGTACGGTTGTAGCGGCGGTCTATGACCGCCGTCGTGAGAGCATTTGAAGACGATTCGGCGGTCACAGACCGTCGCTACAGTGTTTTTGCCTTCGCTCATAGCTTTTTCTCCTTCACCGCCATGCCGTCCTGTAAACTGGCCGGCGCGGCCACAACGACTTTTTCGCCGGCGGAAATCCCTGCGCTTAGCACAGAATCGTTACCTTGCGTGTCGCTCACAGTGATCGCGCGGCGTTCGGCATGCCCGTCGCGTACCACGAAGACCACGTCACGCCCGTCGCGATTGAGCACCGCGTCCTTGGGAATGACCACCGCATGGCCCGGCGCCGCTCCGCCGTTGTCACGAAAAGCCACTTTGACGGACATGTCCGGCAGGATACGCGGATCCAACTGGTCGAAGGCCACGCGCACTTTGACGGTGGATTTGTCACGGTCGGCCGTCGGGATGATGGCGATGACCTTGCAGGGAATTTTCCAGTCCGGATACGCGTCCAGCGTCGCCTCGACCGGCTGGCCCGGCTCAACCCGGTTGATATAGCTCTCATTCACGTCAATTTCAATCTCCCGCGAAGTCATGTCCACAATCGTCCCGATGCCCGTGCGTGTGAAACCGCCGCCGGCCGAAACCGGTGAAATCATTTCGCCGGGCTGCGCGTCCTTGGTGGTGATCACGCCGTCAAACGGCGCGCGAATGATCATATCGTCCATCTGCTGCTGCCACAGTCCCACCTGGCGTTCCGCGACGACGATGTCGAGTTTTTGCTGCGCCAGGTGTGCCGACAACGCTTTCGCGTTGGATTCGGCCAGGTCCAGGTCGGCTTGCGACGCGAGGTGTTGCCTGGCCAGTTCGGTGGTGCGCTGAAATTCCTGGTCGGCATCCTTGAGTTGCGCCTCGGTTTCCGCCAGCGCCGCCTTGGCCGATGCCAATTGGGCCACCGCCACGTCGAGGCTGGTCTTGACGTTGGAATCATCCAACCGCGCCACCACCTGCCCGTTGGTGACCTTCATGCCTTCCTCGATGAGCACTTCCATGACCTTGCCGGTCACTTTGGACGAAACGGTCGCCTGCCGCCGCGCGGTGACGTAACCGGACGCGTTCAACACCGTCCGTCCGCCATCGCCACCACCGGTGCCGTGCGCCACCGCCGTTTGCACTTCAACGGCACCGGCTTGTGAATGCCACCAGATCGCCGCGCCCAACAAAAGCAAAATCGCCACCGCAACGACGATCGGCCACGGCTTGAAGGCGGCCGGCCGTTCCGGGCGACGCTCGATCCGCAATTCATCGAGCGGAGATTTGGGCGAACTCATAAAATGTCCGCCTACATCAAACCGTTTTTTTTCATGAGGGTCAAGCCGGGTAATGCGTCAACTGAGGAAAATTAGCAAACAGCAAGGGTGCGAATCCTGCGCGCGACTTGACGCCGCTGCGCGTTCGTCCTAGCTTCCCCATATCGGGGAGCCAAACCCGTCCGGTTGAGGCGGTCGATGACCGCCGATGACCGGCGAAGGCTGAGAGGGTGACGCGGGAGCGCCGCCGACCCGTCGAACCTGATCCGGGTAATGCCGGCGAAGGGAGGCACTGGCGTGCCGGCCACCGCCTTTCTTCAAAAGCATTTTCCTGAATCGTTTGTAGCGGCGGTCTGCGACCGCCGAAACGCGACGCTCATAGAGCGCCGCTACAATTGTGGATTTTATGATCGCGACCAAAGAATCGTTCGAACCGCATAGCAGCGAACAACAGCCAAACTCTAGGCGCGTTTACGTCAAAGGTCAGTTGCACGAGGAGGTGCGCGTGCCGATGCGCGAAATCGAACTGACCCCCACCAAATCCTACACCGGTGCTGTTGAGCAAAACGAGCCGGTGCGCGTCTATGATTGTTCCGGTCCGTGGGGCGATCCAAAATTCACCGGTACCGTTGAGGAAGGTTTGCCCGCGCTGCGGCGTGATTGGATTCTGAATCGCGGCGACGTCGCAGAACACGCCGGGCGTGAAGTGAAGCCGATTGACGACGGTTATCTTTCAGAAAAGCATCGTGGACTGGACCGGGCCAAACGCCAGGATGAGACATCGCTCCGGCTCGAAGGATTAATTACGCCGCGCCGACGCACACTGCGCGCCAAGGCGGGCAAGGTGGTCACCCAGCTCGCCTACGCCCGCCGTGGCATCATCACGCCCGAGATGGAATTCATCGCCATACGGGAGCAAATGGGAAGGCAGAAGATGGAGGATGGAAGATCGAAGATGGCGGACATGGCGAAGGACAACATTCGCAACGATCTCAACAAACAGCACGCCGGCTCTGCGCAATCCTCAACCCTCAATCCTCAATCCTCGTTTACACCTTCGGTATTCTCCCGCTTTCCCCAACGCATCCCGGCCGAAATCACGCCCGAATTTGTAAGATCGGAGGTTGCCGCCGGCCGCGCGATCATTCCCTCCAACCTCAATCATCCGGAACTTGAGCCGATGATTATTGGCCGCAATTTCCTCGTGAAAATCAACGCCAACATCGGCAACAGCGCCGTGGCGTCGAGCCTTGAGGAGGAAGTCGAAAAGATGCGCTGGGCCACCAAATGGGGCGCGGACACCGTGATGGATCTTTCCACCGGCAAAAACATTCATGCCACTCGCGAATGGATTCTGCGCAATTCGCCAGTGCCGATCGGAACGGTGCCGATTTATCAAGCCTTGGAGAAAGTCGGCGGCAAAGCGGAGGAACTTACGTGGGAGATTTTCCGCGACACCTTGATCGAGCAGGCGGAACAAGGGGTCGATTACTTCACGATCCATGCAGGCGTGCTGCTGCGGTTCATTCCGCTCACCGCCTCGCGCATGACGGGCATCGTCTCTCGTGGCGGCAGCATTCTGGCCAAATGGTGCCTGGCCCATCATCGCGAGAATTTCCTCTACACGCATTGGGACGATATTTGCGAAATCATGGCGGC
>JANWKE010000062.1 GCA_025451535.1 Verrucomicrobiia bacterium | reverse complement strand
GTCGTTCCAAACGCCGACTCCGCGAATTTCACGCCCGCGGCTTCCGCTTCCGCGCGTGGCTTCGCCGGCAGCGTGTCGCCGAAGAACGCGCCGCTCTCGCCGATGGCGCGTTTGAACAGGCCTTGCGCCAGGGGCGAGGCCATGAGCGCGCTGACCGAGAACGAACCGGCCGATTCGCCGAAGATGGTGACATTGTCCGGGTCACCGCCGAACGTGGCGATGTTCGCCTTGACCCATTGGAGCGCGGCGACCTGGTCCAAAAGGCCGTAGTTGCCGGACGCGTTGTGTTCCGATTCTTTGGTCAATTCCGGGAGCGCCAGGAACCCGAACACGCCCAAACGATAGCCGAAACTGACCACCATCACGCCTCTCTTTGCCAGGTTCCCGCCATCCTGGCGCGGCTCGGAAGTGGATCCCGCGGCAAAGCCGCCGCCGTAAATCCAGACCATCACCGGCAGTTTGCCCGGCGAACGGTGTTCGGGCATCCAAAGATTGAGATACAGACAGTCCTCGCCGGGCCCGTTGTCGTGGAAAATCATGTCGTCGAAAATGCGGCCCTGCATGGGGCGCGGTCCATAATCAACGGCCTTCCGCACACCGGTCCAGGGCGGCGCCGGTTGCGGCGGTTTCCAGCGCAACGGACCGACCGGCGGCGCGGCGTAGGGAATACCCTTGAACGTGCGCACCAGCCCATCGGCGCTGACGACGCCTTCGAGCACGCCATTGGCGGTTCGGATCTGGACGGTGCGCAATGGTTGCGCCGGCGCGGCTGGCAGACCCAGCAGCAGCGCCAATAATATGACCCAATTCTGTGGCTGTGTTTTCATCGCTTCTCCCCGGTTAGTTCGTATGACCCGGCGTGGTTGATTTGCACCATGATTATTATCGAAAAAGTCTGAGACAAAAGGGGATTCATTTCAATTCCGAACGCTCATTTAACCGCAAAGACCCTCAAGAGGGAATCCAGATCCCAAAAAACATTTTGCCGAAGGAAACAAAGACCGGTAACAAACCTCTTATTCTGTGTTCTCTGAGGTTGGATCAACCGCAAAGAGCCTGGAGAGTGCACAGGCAAAATGACGAAACTGTCATGCATCGTTCAAGCGACGTTCATGTTGCTGTGTTATGTTCTCCCAGGCTTCGATAACCGAACCGAAACCGAAGGCAGTATGAAAATGCGAAGCTGGAACAAAATGGTCGTGACCGCGCTGGCCGCTTTTGGGGTGATTGTGGCGATGGCGGGTTATACCGGTCGGGTGCAGGCAGCGAGCCCCAATACCGCCCTCCCGACCAGTGCCATCGCCTCGGCCCAGGCCGACCTGCCGCCGGTACCGGCCGAAGTCCTGCGCATGTCCGAAGCGGGCCTGAGCGATGACGTGATTACTGCTTATCTTCAGAAATCGGCCTATGCTTATACGCTTGATGCGGGCCAGATCATCTATCTCCACGATATGGGAGTTTCGTCTGCCGTACTCAACACCCTGGTGACCCATGGTGGCATGGCTGCCAACGCCCAGGCGGCGGCCGCGGACGAGGCGGCGAACACGGACAACGCTTCTCCGACCGAAGCACCGCCGGTGAACGGCACCGCGACTAACTTTTATAATTCGTTGGCGCCGTACGGAACCTGGGTGAACGTGCCGGCCTATGGCTGGTGCTGGCAGCCGACCGTTGTGGTGGTGGATCCTGCCTGGCAGCCGTACTGCAACAATGGGTGCTGGCTGTGGACGGACCAGGGCTGGTATTGGAATTCTTATTACTCGTGGGGTTGGGCGCCGTTCCATTATGGCCGGTGGTGCCAGTCTCCCGGCTACGGCTGGGTGTGGTGTCCCGATAACACCTGGGGACCGGCGTGGGTCTGCTGGCGGGATTATCCGGGTTTCTGCGGCTGGGCGCCGCTGCCGCCGGGTGCGTGTTTCACGGCGGGTGTCGGATGGACCTTTAATGGCCTCGCGGTTGGCTTTAATTTCGGTTTCGGCCTGGGCCCGCGCTGTTTCACGTTTTGTGATTTTGATGATTTCTGCCACCGCCATCCGTTTGAGCACTTCCGGCACGGTCGTGACGCCGACCGCTTTTTCCATGATTCGCGAGTAAACAATGATTTCGCCCTGGATGCACATCATCGCTTCTTCAATCGCGGCATTGACCCGTCACGCATCGAGGCGGCCACGCGCACGCGGCTCCAACCCGTGGCGGTGCGCGAGATGCCGCACCGGGACGGACGTTCGGGCGATTTTGGCGTGCCCGACCGACTCACTCGCAGCGGCAATGACCAGGTAATTTATCGCCCCGGTCAGGACCTTTCCGGCGCGCGAAATCATTTCCGGCGGGAACAACATGCGCCATCGGCCAATCGTTGGGGCGGCGACCCCGCAACCCGCGGGTTCAACGCCGGGCGCGACGTTGGCAACACGCCTCGCTTTCAACCGGGCCGCCCGAACGGCTTTCGATCTTCAATGCCCGGTGGTTCGTGGAATCATTCGAATCCGGACTGGTTCAACCAAAGCCGGGGCGGAGCCGGAAATTCTAAGGTGAGGAGCTACTCGCCCGCACCGGGTTACCAACGTAATTATGCCGACTCCCAGCGTTTCTCTCCAGCTCCAGCCTCGCACTCCGCGCCGGCATGGCATCCGGCCCCCGCCTGGCATTCTGCACCTTCACAATCCTGGGGCGGTGGGACACAAAATGGCGGCGGAACACATTCCTGGGGTGGCGGGGGACAAAATGGGGGTGGTGGTTCGCACAACTGGGGAGGCGGGTCGCAAAATAGCGGCGGAATGTCGTCGGGCCACAGTTCTCACAGATGAACAAAGCTTTTTGCCCGGAAGGACGGTATGTGGCCGTCCCTGAAATCGAGTGGGTGACACGCTTTACCATTCCAGGTTCCCGGCGGTTTAATTTTGAGCTTTAGACTCCAAGCCTTGGACTATGGACCCTGGGCTTTAACCCTCGACAGCGGCATCTCACTGAGCAAGCATGCGCGGGACAGCCATGAATGCCTCCAAGGAAAAAATCCTGAAAATCGCCGCCGACCTTATGCTCGGCAGGGAAACGCGCCCCAGCAGCGGCAGCCTTGACAATGTCAAAAGCCTGGCGCAGTGCATTGCCTTCGTTCTGGAAACCCGGCAGGGACGGAACCCGCTGCATGTGGTGGGATGTCGTTTGAACGAGGAAGAGCGCGAAATCTACCCCGAGGTCGTTTGGGACTTGTTCTGTGCCCGCGTCATCATACCCGCAATCGAAGGCGGAGGATTGGACCGGATTCGTCCCCACTCAGACGCCGCGGCCAACTGGGAAAAATTCAAGGCAGCGGCGGGCGTTTCCGGCTGAAATCTGCCTGGGCCGCGACCAGTTCGGATCGGTCGCATCGAATTTGGCGTGGTCACTGCCGCTCTCTGCCATTCGGGTGTGGCCTTTATTGCATGCTCCGCAACCCTGCACGCCGGGTGCGCACGGCCAGTTCCCGGGCCTTTTTTGATCCGTATTCCCAAACCGAAAATTCCGTTCGCCGGACGACATGCGGTTTTGGACTCCAGGTCGCCACCCAATACTTCCGGACCTCGCCGTGGCGGCGCACCGCTTTCTGTTGCACGCCATCGACGCCGGGCGACCGTTTGCGCCTTCGCATCTCGGCCCGCTGGTGGCGCTGCTTCCGCGCCGGCGGCCCCCATTTCGCCAGCAAGTTCCGGTAATGTTTCTGGGCTGCGGCCAGCGCCCGTTTCCGGCTGCCGTACCTCTGGTCGGTGAAGAAGGCAGAGTGGGTTTTGCCCCGGCGCTGTAACCGCACAAAAAACCCGTGATTGCGTTTGGCTGCCTGGTCAATCCGGCTGACGCCCGGGGTTCGCGAAGATCTGCTCATAGGTCTCGGTGGGGAGTCTTGCCCAAAACCGCTGGAAGTAAAGCGTCCAGTTCTGGCGGTTCCTTGAATCAGATTTTCCTCTGTAAAATTTTCTGTAGTAAATGCCGGTGGCAATGGAGCTGGTCTTCCGCACAATGGCACATCACCGTGATGGTGCTCCGCCGGCCCAGGACCTGTAGCAGGCGCAAGGTAAACTTTTGCCCGTGGTTTTTGATCGAGGAATTCTTGCGGTCAACCCCGCCACCCTCCAGCAATTCCTTGCCGTACAGGCGGCTGAACTTTCCCCAGTCCGTTTTGCCGGCCAGAAAATGTTTCAGCAACTTCTCGCTCGGACCGAGGTTTGCCATCCAGACGTCGTAGCGGGACGCGGACAGGCCCCGGCCGCGAAACCGGGTAGCCAGGATTCGCAGCCCGTCTTTACGGGGTTCGATGGGCGAGTAAACGCATTTCGTCCTGATCATAGCTTTGGACTTTGGACTTTGCTACCGGTCAAAGTTTGAACCTGGCTTCGATCTGCGATTGCAGCACTCTGGTCCGTTTTTGCGCGGCCTTCAGTTGTTGCGGTGTCAACTCCTTCTCCAGCAGGTCGCGGTTCCGGGCTGCCTCGGAATCTGTTTTGGCCGCCAGGCTGAACCAGACATACGCCTCGATCGCATCCCTGGCCACGCCTTCGCCCCTGTAATAACAGAGGCCCAACCGCCATTGCGCTTGGGCGAGATTCTGCTCGGCGGCTTTGCGATACATCTGCACCGCGGCCGCCGCATCCTGTTTCACGCCTTCGCCATTGGCATAGCAGAAACCCAGAAAATAGTGACCAATCGCATCATTCGGTTTGAGTTTGAGGGCTTTGTTGAAATCCACGATGGCGGCGTTCGCATCGCCTTTGGCCAGGTTTGCCACGCCGCGATTGACGTAGGCCTCCGCGTCTTCCGGTTTTAATTCGATCGCCTGGCTGAAATCCACGATCGCTCCGTCCAAATCACGTTTCGCCAGTTTCGCCACACCGCGATTGACATAGGCCTCCGCATCTTCCCCTTTAAGTTCGCTGGCTTTGGTGCGGTTGGGAATGGGGGTGTTCAAACCGCTTTGGCCTCCCTTTGCCTCATCTCGATTGGCGGGGGCCTCCGGCTCGGGCGATTTGGGTTCGCTGTTCTTTGAGGTGTTTGCCATGGCCACGTTCGAATTGCCCCTGACTCCTGTCGCAATGTCCCGATTGACATTGGCGCCGGTGTGGTCCGGCTTGGGCGCGATGGGTTTGGCGGTGCTTGCCACGGCGCCGTCCGGGTTGCCTTCGTTTTCCTTCGCTGTTTTCTGCCCGGCGTTGGCCGCCGTATTATGCGATTTGAGTTCGATCGCTTTGGTACTGTCGGCGATGGCGCCGTCTAGGTCGCCTTTGGCCCGCTTCGCAATGCCCCGATTGACATAGGCGTCCACATCATCCGGTTTGATTTCGATGGCTTTGGTGAAATCCGCGATGGCGGCATCCGGCTCGTGTTTGGCTAATTTCGCAACACCCCGGTTGACGTAAGCCTCCGCATTATCCGGTTTGAGTTCGATGGCTTTGGTACTGTCGGCAATGGCGCCGTCCAGCTCGCCTTTCACCGCCTTCGCCGCACTGCGCAGAATGTACGCCTTTACCGCATCCGGTTTGAGTTTGATGACCCTGGTGCTGTCGGCGATGGCGCCGTCCAGGTCGCCCTTGGCTTTCCTGGCAATGCCCCGATTGACATAGGCATTCAAATCTCCCGGTTTGAGTTTGATGGCCTTGGTCGCGTCCGCAATAGCGCCATCCAGATCACCCTTGTCCACCCTCGCCGCACTGCGCAGAACATAGGCCTCCGCGTCATCCGGTTTGAGTTCAATGGCTTTGGTGCTGTCGGCGATGGCACCCTCCAGGTCGCGTCTGGCCCGTCTGGCAATGCCGCGATTGACGTAGGCGTCCGCATCACCCGGCTTGAGTTCGATGGCTTTGGTGGCGTCCGCGATGGCGCCGTCCAGGTCGCCTTTGTCCGCCTTCACGGCACCGCGCAGGACGTAAGCATCCGCATCATCCGATTCAAGTTCGACGGCTTTGTCGTTTGCTGCCTCCGTTGTCCCGCTGCGTGCGGCCGGGGCGGTGGACGAAGCCTGGGTTGATCGGGCAACCGCGACGCTCAACATCAAAAACAAAAACCACTGATTTACTTTCACGTCGGCATCCTAAATGGTCTGGGCGCGCTGGCAAGCATCCGTGACGGTTAAGTATCAGGTAGTAGGTCACTTTCATTGGTAGAGAAGAGTAGTCGACGCGTCCGGACCGCTGGCGTTCCCCGCCATCCTCGCGAATGCCAAAGTTGGAACTGCGGCTTGAAGTCGGTCACAGATTGGCCTTAAATATGCATACTGACGCGGATGAAGACAGGTGATTTTATGAAAACCGGAATCCGGATTGGTTTAGGTGTCGTCCTGGTTGCGAGCGGCCTTTCCATCCGTGCGGACGACACGGCTGACCAGGCCGCCGCCCGCGCGGCGCTGGAGCAAAAATTTTACCAGTTGGATCATCCGGCCGCCCAGCCGACGCCGGATACAAATTCCATGGCTGCGGTGGCGCCGTCCGCGGAATCCACCACCAACGTGACCAACACAGTCTCCGCCACGGTGGCTCCCGTGGCTAAAGTCCAGGCGCCGGTCGCCGCCGGTAAAGCCGCGCCGGCTTCGACGGCGTCTGCCGATGCCGATTTTACCCCGAAGGTTCCTGCTGCCGACGCTTCGGCCCAGGCCGCGGCCCTCACTGCTTTGGAACAAAAAATGAGCGAGTTGGATCGTTCGACAGGCCAGCTGCCACCGGAGACAAATTCCAGGGCCACCGTGGCAACCAGTTCGACGATGGTTCCGGCCCATGAACCTTCGGCCGCAGCCACGCCGGTAACGGAAGCCCCGACGGCGGAAGCTCCGATGGCAGTCACTCCCGCGCTGGCTCCTGCCGCAGTGTCTCCCGTTTCCGCTGCTCCGGTAGTGATCGTTCCGGTTCCCAAAGTTTCCACCGCGACTTCGGTTGCCGTCGTTCCGGTTGCCACCCCCGGGCCGGTTACGTTGCCAGCCGGCACTCTGCCCGCTGCGGTGCCAGCAGCGCCCCAGTTGCCGTCAGGTACGCCGGGGCAGGTGAGACCGGCCAACGAACTGGTGACAACGAGCGGTGTCATCTACAAAAATGTGGAGGTGCAGAAGGTGATGGCCGACGCCATCGTCATCAGTTATACGCCGGCGCCCGGCGCCTGGGCGATGACCAAGGTGTATTTCCGGGATTTACCCGCCGGGATCCGGCAGCAATACCAGAAATAGCAAGCCAGCCAATTAACTGCAAAGATCCCAAAGAACGCAGAGAGGAAAAGTTATAACCGCAGGTGGACGCAGATTTAAACCGCGAAATATACGAAACACCCAAAAACTGTTCGTTCGATCACGATCGGAAATTACAAATCGTCAATTGACTGGTTCTCTGTTTGCGTCTGTGCACTCTTTTTGTGCTTTTTTGCGCCCATCAAACCGGCGTTTATCTGTAGTTAGGACTGATGGAAGATCGATGGCGTGAAACGTATGGCAAAAACGGCTTAACTTTCCCCAATAGCTGGTGATCGGTTTGAAGTCCTGCAGGCGATAATTTCTTCAAGGCAAGCGCGGATCCGAAGACCTGACGGGCGTGCTGCCGATGACGTTCGAGACATGATGCCGAATCCAGCCAGAACAGAAAGGCTGGTCCGCCGGCTGGCGTATATCGCCGGGCTGGTCGGGCCGTTGACCGCCTTGCCTCAGGCGGTGTCCATCTGGATGTCGCATCAGGCGACCGGTGTGTCGTTTTGGTCGGCGGTGGGATTCACCGGCGTCGCTGTCATCTGGCTGGCGTATGGCATCATCCTGCGCCAGGGTCCCATCGTGCTCTCGTCCATGTTGTGGGTGATTTTTGACCTGGCGATCATGTCCGGCGTGCTCCGTTACGGAAGCATTTGATTTTCCGGACATCCGATCCTTCATTTAACCGCGAAGAACCATTCAATTTCCGATTTCCGGATGACGGTTTAAAAGAGACGTTCTCGTGTGCCTTCGCCATAGATATGGCAATGATGCGACAGAGGTGGACGGACGGTTTCCATCTGCGTCATCCGTGGTTAAGCAATTCGGAAATCTCTGGCCAAACCCGTTCGGCTGTTCCAAATTAAACCGTTGAAAAATTATGCCGCACGTTTTGGAGCCGATCACCATCCCCAGGCCGACCACCGGAAATAAAACCCGCAGCGACGACGACCTGGCGCCCACGTTCTTTGTCATTTGCTGGAATGACCCGGTCAATCTGATGGTGTACGTGACGCATGTCTTTATGAAGGTGTTTGGCTGGAACCGGCAGAAGGCGGAGAAACACATGCTGGAGGTTCACGAAAAAGGCAAGAGCGTGCTGGTGCGGGAAGGCGCGGAGAAGGCCGAATTTTATGTCCACCAACTGCAAGGGTACAAATTACAGGCCACGATGGAGCCCGCGGAATGAAATTGCTCAAACACAACAGCAGCGAGTGGAAATATGAGTTGGAACAAAAGGAAGGAATGTTCCTGCGCGCGCTCGTAGCCGAATTCCCGCTGACGGCGGCCACCGCAGCTAAGATTTCCAGGATGGGCACCGATCCCAAGGCGCCGGAACGGGAACGGTTGCTCCACGAATCGCTGGCCCAGCACCGGCAGGACTTGAAACGGCAGGCGAGCAAGCTGCTGGCCGCCCGGCTGAAGCCCGGCAAGGCCGGCTGGCGACTATCGCTGAACGGGAATGAGCGGGAGGTTCTGTTGCAGCTGCTGAACGACATCCGCGTGGAAAGCTGGCACGCACTTGGCGAACCGGAAAATCTCGATACGCTCCCGCCGCCGCCGTCCGAAGCGGACCTGCGCCATTACCATCTCATGCAACTGGCCGGGTATTTTGAATACAAAATAGTTGAAGGCTGAAAGTCGAAAGTTGAGGGTGGGGGCGGCACGGCGTCCCCCTGCCAATGAAAATGACCCGCTACGACACGGTTTGCCGACTTGGAATATTGTCTGGAACTGGCAATTTCGCGGCAACCAGACAGGCAGCTTCAAACACCCTGTCATCCGCAAGCAAATGAAATGATGCAGCCAAATCTGCATCTTTTCCCTCAGCCCGCATTCGCTCAACCGCCGAATAAATTTCGTTACGCCTTTCCACGGCGGACTTGTGAGCCAGTTGGAAAAACCAGGTCTGCAACATCCGGTCGTTTTGGATGACCTGAACCATGCGGGCCAGGTTGTCCAAAATCGTGTCAGAATTGATATCCATACGCTTAAAGCAGCCAGCAATTTCAAGATGGCATGAGTGCCGGCGAATGCAATAATTACCGTGTGGACAAAGGGGAGGGGACGGAGGGCGGACCCATCTTGTTCCACGACGACGTGACAAGGAGTTGAGGGTCGGACAGATCGCCGAGTCGTGTGAACATCGCGGCGTACCTGCCAAACTATACCCCTACCGCCTTTTTACTTGTTTTGGATGTTCGCTCGGTCGTTCAAATTGTAGTGAACAAATCCGTTTCGACTTGGCGCGCATTTTCTGCATGCCGCCCAACTTGGTTGTGAACGGCACCGTTTGATGGCCAAAGTTTTCCTGCTGTTTTGGCCATTTTGGATTGACCTTCAGCCTGAATGTGATATTTTATTTTACAAATGGTCGTACGTAGCAATGTTTCAATCACGTCGTTCTCCTTCTGTCTGCGACCCGCGTTTTGTTAAATAACCTCAGTAGTTTATGAATAGCCCATGTTGAGAATATGAACACCGCTTGGAGAATCTTAATCGTATCGGCCTTATTCCTCGGCCTAAGCGGGTCAGTGACCCGGGCGCAAGTCATCAACTTCGACGTGCCGGGCGGTTCTGGTGCTGCCAATTATTCCGGACAAGGCGCCTGTCCTGATCCGGGCAAAAATTATTGGAACCCGGTTGTCGGTAACGGCACTACCGGCGCTACAAATCTTTTATCTGATGGGACCACCGCCAGTCCCATAACGCTAACATCCCAGATGGGTGGCACCTATGGCACCCAAGGAACTCAAGGAAGTCCGGCGGCGTTGCAACAGCCCTATCAGTACAACAATGCCGCTCTTCGGACAGATACGCTCAATAATGTTCCGGCTGGCACTTATAACCTGTTTCTTTACGGTATTAATAACGACGGTACTCGGGGAACGACCTTTACGGTCTACACTCCGGTGATGGCTCCCGTTACTCTGACCACCAGTAACACACCGGCGAGTTTAACTTCCTTTATACAAGGTGCTGACTACGTCGTCTTCAGTAACATAGTCGTGGGAACCCTGGGAACCATTACATTCACCTGGACGTCTAACGCCAACGTCAGTCACGTGGCAAACATCGAAGGCGACTTCAATGCCCTTCAACTCGTGTTCGTTTCGACCAACACGGTTGTTACCAATCCCGCCGGCCCATACTTCGGCCCGAGTGTTTTCCTGTTCACTCCTTCCACGCCGACAGCGACAATTCAGAACACGCTCAACACTCTTTTTGCACAGCAGAATAGCGGCAATACGAGCCAGTTCGATGCCAACCGGTACGCCGTTCTTTTCGAACCCGGGACTTATAACGTGTCCGTCAACATGGGCTACTACATGCAAGTGCTGGGCCTGGGACAGTCGCCGGACAATGTCAAAATCAATGGCACGCTGGACTGTCATGCGTTTCTGCCGAATGGCAACGCCACTTGCAACTTCTGGCTGTCCGCTGAGAATCTGACTGTGTCTTCAACCAACGGCTACACGATGTGGGCTGTGTCACAGGGTACCTCCTTTCGCCGTATGCATGTCCAAAACAACCTGTACACGTGCGAATGGAGCGGTAGTCAGAACTGGGCAAGCGGCGGCTTCCTGGCTGATTCCAGGATTGACGGCAGCGTCAATCCCATTGGGCAGCAACAATGGCTCTCCAGAAACAACAGCTATACGGGCTGGTCCGGCGGGAATTGGAACTTTGTGTTTCTTGGCGATTCCAGTCCGCCTCCGCAAACCTGGCCGGGTCCTTATCCCTCATATACGGTCATCACCAATGTACCGTTGATCCGGCAAAAGCCCTACATGTGTGTGGACAATAACACCAATTTCTTTGTCATGGTGCCCAATTTGACAACCAACAGCGCGGGGACATCCTGGGCTGGTGGCCCGACCCCCGGAGTGTCCGTCCCCATCAGCCAGTTCTACATTGCCCAACCGGGAACCGATAATGCCGGAACCATCAATGCCGCCCTGAATTCCGGCCTGAATTTGATTTTGACTCCCGGAATTTATCATCTGACGAACAGCATCCTGGTGACGAATCCCGATACGATCGTTTTCGGGCTTGGGTTGCCTACGCTGGTGCCGACCAATGGAAACCCCGCCATGGTGATCTCGGATGTTAACGGGGTGAAGGTGTCGGATATTATCTTCGATGCTGGAACCACGGCATCGCCATCGTTGTTGGAAGTGGGGACGGCGACCAATTCCGTGGATCATTCGGCGGACCCGATTTGCCTGTATGACGTTTACAGCCGGGTAGGTGGCCAATTCGCTGGCACTACCACCACCTGCTTCACGATCAATGCCAACAATGTTATCGGTGACAACCTCTGGCTGTGGCGGGCGGATCACGGCACCGGAGTAGGCTGGACTCAGAATGCGTCCAACAACGGCCTGGTGGTCAATGGCAATAATGTAACCATCTATGGGCTGTTCAACGAGCATCACGAGCGGTATCAGACGTTGTGGAATGGCAATTGGGGGCGCGTTTATTTTTACCAGTCCGAACTGCCTTATGACGCGCCGAATCAGAGCGCCTGGACGCATAATGGTGTGAACGGGTATGCATCCTACAAAGTCGCGAGCGGTGTCACGAGCCATCAGGC